>JANQFB010000378.1 GCA_028278085.1 Chitinophagales bacterium | reverse complement strand
CAAGACCGGCAAAGGACTGGCTATAAACTGGTAGCAGACCTTGGTTCGTGCCACAGGCAGCCAGCTGTTCCGGGGTGATAGTAACGCTGCGGGTATATTTTTCATTTCTTTCCAGGCTTTTGACTACAAAAAGAATGCTATAATCACAGGAGGCGCAGTAGCTGCCGCAGGCCGCCTCGACAGAGGCTTGGGAAAGCTGGTAATCCAGGGTAAGCGTTGTAGGGGTAGCAAAAAAGAGTCTTTTCACGGCTTTGCTGCCAAATTCTCCGAAGTCCATGCGTTCTTCCAAAACTTCTTCAACCCTGAAACGATCGCTTTGCTTGGGCGCAGAAGGCAAGGGTTCGGGGTAGGCTGCCGGATCATCGATGGAAGACAAACAGGTAGCTATGGTCTGCCCTTGTTTTTCGACATAGGATACTGAGGCCGTACCGTTGGGATCGATGTTGATGACTTTTTGGACATTAATGGCATCCGGGGCCTCATCGCCAAAGATGCGGATGAGTTCCTCCGAAGAAGGGTTGACATAAATTGTCCTATTGGCCCGCCCGTTTTGGATATTCAGCTCCCGGCCTACATTAGATTGTTCCCGGACCCTTTCAGTGCCGTCGGCAAAGAAAGTAGTACGGGTAAAGGGATAGCCCTGTGCAGAGGGAACATCATTCTCCGGGGAAGCATCACTATAGTATTCATTTAAAGCGTTGCCGGAGCCGATGGCAATATCGTCAGGCGTGGGATTTAAGGCTGAGACAAAGTGATCATCGGTATCAAAGTCTTTGGCCGTATAAATAATGCCATTCCTGTTAGTGATGAAGCCTTCCCTATACTCAAAATGATCCTGTTCTGCCAGAGGAGCCGGCAGGGTTTGTAAGGCCGGCCTCCCGGTATGGTCCTGGACGGTGTGTGTGGCCAATGCTTCCCCCTTGCTGTGCAGGATGACTTGGTTTTGTTTGACCTGCTGCAGGCCATTGGCATAGGTGAGGGCCTCTCGCTTTCGTCCACCTTCGGTAAAAATACGGTTATGGATCCAGTTTCGGGTATCATCGAACTGCTCATAGAAGAATACACTGCTTCTGGCCGAAGTAATGTTCATTGTCGTTCCATGTGGAAGGGCCCCGCTGCTCCAGGCGCCAAAGTTTTTGGGATTACTCACCCCTCCTTTAAAGGCGTTACCTACCGGTCGAACACGCCAAGCATAATATCCCCGTCCTTCGGATAAGGTGAGGGTATAACAGGTCGAGGCACTTTCGGTTTCGATGGTTAAGGCGCGATTCCAGTCAATGGTGGCCCGGATATCATTTTCCGTCAATTTGGATTCATCTTCATTAAACAATCGCATGACCTGCAGTTGGTAGTTTTTCACCCAGCAGGCGGTATTCGTCCAGCAAAAGGTAACGGGATTATCGGTTACCACGGCAGGAAGCGGAACAGGAGTAAGAAAAGAAGCGGAAGGATGCACATCATACTGCCATTCGTGCAGCACCCTGGCCCTTAATTGTACCTGTTGCTGAAGTAGCGTTGCCACTGGTCCGGTGCGTGGATCGAATTGGGCCAGTTGAACGGTTACGTCAAAGAATAAGTATTGTGAGCACACATCACTAACATCAAATAACCATAGCTGCTCGGGCTTACCGGTGTTAATGCTGAGCTGACCCTTTTTCAGTGGTGTGGGCTGGCCGGTTCTTTTGCCGGCAATGATGAAAAATACATCTACACTGAAGGATTCTTCTCCCAGTTCATAATCTTCCCCCAGGTTGAGTTTTAGTTCCAGCGTGGCTTTCTTCAAGGTGGTGGTGCATTTTGGAGAATGAGTGGTTACACATCCGTTAGAAAAAGATTTGGTCGCCTTGTTCCTGAGGTCGGTGTAGGAAAAAGTGGTTTGGGCATAAAGGCCGGTGACAGCATACATGAGTAGGAATACCAAAAGAATAATATAGCGCAAAGTCGGGAACATAATTTTATTTGAATTTATATCTTTTAAGGATGAAATACAATCATTCCAAATCCTTTTATTTCGTTATATCAATAAATGCATAATCTTTATAAACGGACAATAATTCCTCGGCTTGCCCGAAGATTTGACGGCTAGCCGGTAGATCCAACCGCATATCCTTATACCGGGGCACTATTTTTTGGTACTGAATGATCATGTGATCCAATTCACTGGAAGCATCGAAGGTCAGTTTCAATCGTTTGATCTGTTTTTGCTGGCTATTCAGCCAGTATTCCATGGTCCTAAGCGCAGCCATTTGTCCGGTTCCACCATTGATCGATAGGGACAGATAAAGGTCTTCACGGGTTGAGGCGATGGTTCGGCAGCTTTCAAGGGTAGCCATATCAAGTAAAGTGTCCTGTTGGTACAACATTTGTTTGGCCTGCCTTTTAAACATTTCCGGATCGGTTGCTGTTTTGATGATCTGTTTTCGATCTTTCATGATCGTGAATTGTGCCTGCAGATCCTGGAAAATATCGACCGTGGCAGATTCCATGATGAATCCCTGAGGATTGGCAATAACGGTTACTGCCGCATGGCCAGTATTCAGTTCGGGATCTTTATACTTGGTTTCTACAACATATTGCATCAGCACCGCGTGGTCATGGCTCCGGCCTAGTTCATTGAATTGGGCATATACCTCTTTTAACAAGGCCAGACAATCTTTCTCCAGGTGGGCAGAAACCGGTCCAACCAGGAAGATCCCGAAGTAAATCAGTAAGGCAGGAGCAATATAGGACCTATGTTTCATCATTATCTAGGTTGATCAGGAGTATAATATTGCGTTTCTTCCAGGGTTTTGATCCCTCTTTCCGTTTCCTTCAATTTACGGATCAATTGGCCTTCGGCATTATATTGATAGATCAGTGCAAAATGCTGATCATCGAAATTGGCAATAAGGCGTAAGTTGGAGGCATCATATACAAAGGTATTCATCTGGGCATCGGCCGGTTGCAGCCGGATATCATCGATATTAAGGATTTGGGAACTATTATTCTGTATAACCAGGTTTCCTGAAGTTTGGATCAGCGTCGAGGGAATATTAAAAATACCTTCATAAAGTGCCCAATCTCCGGATTGCGCAATCCGGCTCAGGTTATGATCGGTCAACCTGGTCCAGGCGCCGTTCTTGTTAAGATAAAGGCGGAGCGTTGTACTGATATCCTCACCATCGGGATGATGGATCCAAAAACTGACCAATAATCCTTGGGCGGTGATTTGATCTGTGATGATAATGGGATCATCCATACTAAGGTATCCGCTGCCTCCGGGGATCGTTGCGGACACATTACCGGTGTGAGCAAAGAAACTTAAAGGAGATGTTTCTTCAAAACTTTCAAAGAGAACGGATGAAAAGCTGGCATTTTGGGCAACGAGGATCGGAACCGTATTTTCATGACCGAAACGCGCGGTACTGTAAATGTCCAATATATCCCTTTCTTCCATAGGTTCCCCATTCGGGGAATATTCTATAACCGTATTGAGTCTTAACCATTGATCCCTGTCATTTAAAGCCGGATTTTCCCAGTTGAACAAGGTGTAATCGTCGAATACCCCGGCATCGGCATATATTCGTTCACTCGATGCCTGATCCAGTCCCTCCTTAATGGTTGATTTCCAGGTAAAGGTGGATTGGGTCCGCCAGTTGCCTCGAATACCGGTTTCATAAGGATCACTGCTTTGCAGGGGTTGATCAAGCAATGTCTCATTAACCGGCCAATAATCGGAGAAGGTTTGCGCGCTGGCGGCGATCACGCCATCCAGCTTTTGCTGGGTGGCCAGCTCTTCTGTAGCAAAACTTAAGCAGGGCAGCTTATAAGGGACGCAGTCAGCCCCCGGCGGGTAATAAACGATCTCTCCTGTTGACAGATCCACCTCGAATTGACCAATGGCATCCAGCGGGTCTTGCCCGGGCAATAATGGGCTGATACCCGGTGCCGGAAAACGCGATTGGCAGCAATAAGAGGCCTTTAAGGATGGTTGTTCTAATCCGAAATGGGGTGTTTGGTTAATATCAGAATCACCATTGTTAATATTTAGGCAAACGTTGACACTGGTGTTGTTCCCAGAATAAAATCTGACACATTCCGCTGGATACTCATTAAACGTACAGGCGCTTTTAAAGGCTACCAGATCAGTGGTTTGGTACTGCTGGTCGATAAAAATATCTACGAGAGGGGCGGAAGCCTCTCCTGGGGATAATAACGCACCATGGTAGGTAAAAGTATAAAAATTGTATGGTGACACAGGGATTTGTTGGCACCATACACCTTTACCAGGATCGGCAGAAGCCAGTGTAATAAGGAATTGACCGGGTTCAGGGATGGACCCTTTTGAAGACATACAATCCGGGCTGCCGTTCGCCAATAAAGGTTTTACATCACTGGTTTGCCCGATAGCATAGCTCCCTGATTGACTGCAAATCCCATTTTGACACGGTATATACGCTGTTGAGGTATGCGGGTGATGAATAGGATCAAAAGGATCGTAAGGGGATTCAAAATCCCCATTATTCACCAGTTCTCCTGCACCCGGAACAATGCAACAATTGATCCTACACTGACCTATTCTTACAAAATTCAGGTTAACCACCAGTTCTTGGGTAGTCGGATCAATAAACAAATCCAGGCTGAAGTCTTTTAAGTTGATCTGTTGGGTCAGCAAATTTTGACATTCCGATTTATAATCTTCCTTAAATCGTAAAGATGAAGGCAAATCCACATCCACCCGTTCGATGCTCCCGCGTTGTTCATTAAACTCGAATTCACTATGGCCGGTTAACATATCATTGATGTTCGTCTGGATATGTGCATTCAATTCATTGACCAATAACTGCCGTTGTACTAGCAATCGTGCCGGGTTCGAGCCAGAAGGCGGCACGTCCGTAACCTGATGTTGGGGACCATAGGTAGTTAAACTTCCGGCCAGGGTATTTAATTGATTGGTTCGCCCGCTTGCCAGTACCCTGACCCTTGCGCTGCCTTCGATTTGAAGACTTTGATCAAAACCATGGATCATTGCCGGAATAAGTGGTAGGCGGTTAGAGGCTTCGGACTCATCTACATGAAAAAGTTGAGCATCTGTGCCAACGGTGATTTCAACAAGGTCTCCCGCCGAAAAAACTTCCAGGGCGCCACAAGGATCAGCCGTTCCGGTAGCATCCCCGAACACCAGGTCGTATTGATTCGTATTGGGATCAAATTCCAGTTGAATACTTAAACCACTTTGGCCATCTTCCATCCTTAGGTTTTCATTGATGGCTTGTTGACTCATGGCATTGTATTCGCCGGAAGCCGGAAATTGGTAGGTATGATAAGCGCCCTGATGTTCTATTACCGGGGGGGCGTTTTTTACCAGCAATTTGAGGCTATCAAAACCGTCGGTTGTTCTGGTAACCAGAGGCTTGCCCGTTTCAGGGCTAAACGCCATATGTTCCTGCCTATGGTATATACCATCCTGAAAGGTCAATACAGATTTCTGAATGGCCGGGTAGCGGATCAGTTTGGTGGTGGTATGTGTAGCTAAGGAATTCCTGGAAAAGCTTCCGGAAGGCCAGGCCACGACGAAAATAGGAAGCGCCAAGGGCATGCCAACCGTAACATCGGATTCAATAATAATGTCATTGGCTTCTTCAGCTACTTCCCGCATTTCATAAATCATCTCCGTTTCCTTGCCAGGATACTCCAGGACAGGGCCGTTGGACAGGTAGTTTTGAAAGTCATAGATCATGGGCACCTTTTCCCCGGGTTGATAATAGGTGAATACTTGTTCGGTCCCCAAAATAGTTTCCTCAGGATTGAAGTAGTCAGATAAATCATCGAGGTTTCCCTGATAGGAGGCTAATCGCCTGACCTGGCCATGCATATTGGTTTGGACAAAACGAAATCCCTGGGTTAGCCATTCCAGGTCACGGTTGTCCATAAAAACGATTGCCGGGGTGGTAAACCGGTAAGCCTTATTCAGGATAGGGGTCATTTTGTGTCCTTCTCCAATGCCCGGATAATATTCATCAAAGGGATAATCCCTTGCCGTGTAAAACTCGTTTACACTAAAACCGGCATCGGTACGTCCGGTATGAATGTTTTTAGTGATAACAGAGGCGTAACCCACGGATGGACCGGGAAGAATGGATTCCCCGATCGGGCCTTCGGATTGCTTTTTGTCTTTACCCGAAATCAACCGGTCAAAGAATGACTGCTGAAAACGAGGCATGAAATGGATCAGTGCATTTTCTTCCCGAATGGTACTCGGCTCATTGGCAGCTACACCACTGGGGGATAATGCGCCTGATTCGTCAATGCTGGCATAATGATATTCATTACCATAAAGGGCTCCGTCCCCGGGTTCGATCCCTTTATCGAACATTAACAACCTTTTAACCCTCAAACCTCCCCCTCGTTTGGGCCTGGGCAGGGCTACTTTAAAATAGGAATAGGCCGGGTTAATGAGCTGACATCTATTACCAGGGATCAACGTATGTCCCACAAAATTTAACAGGTTCATCACATTTTCCTCGGCATCATTGGCGTCCGTTAAGTTCCCGAGCGTCGGGTCGCAGTTCAGCGATTTGTCACCCAGCTTCCCGCCAAGGGATGTTTCCACCAGATCGTTACATACCTCTCGTGGTAAAGTGTACTTTTGGCCCATAACATCCGGGTCGAGTTCAATGATCACATTATCATTCCCATCCAATCTTATGTTTTCCACATTGGCATAGCCCGTAATATATTCCGCACCGCAGGACGCCAGGTCGGGCGTATCGCCTTTACCCAATAGTTCATACAGGAACTTGAACCAGATCTTGTTGCCTTGCCTGCCGATCATCTCCCTGGTTTTGTCGATTAGTATGCCTTTCTCACCCGGTGTTAAATTCATATCATCGAGATCCAGTTTATATGTGGAAGGCAGTATAGCATTTGTAGTTTCACCGGAACCTTCCTGTATGGGCGCCAGGAACATCGCCGGCCGGTCCTGCACGTAGCCATAGGAATCTTCCTCGTATTGTACATGGATCTCGCCGCCGGACGGCAGCATAATTCTTTTGAGTTGCCAGGCAGCCGGATCATAGCGCTTGATCATACCTGGTTGATCCGGATCCAGGTATTCATTGAAATGTTCTCCCTGGTAGATGCCTGTCTGCATATTTGACTTCCGGCTGGTTACGCCATTTTCTAAGTTATCGGGTCTGTAATTACCCCAGGCATCCAGGTCGTTAGGATGATAAGCCGGATTTTCGTATAGGTTTTGGTTGGCGCCATCCAACAATAAGTCAGTGTAATAAGTATCGAAATTCGATGGTACGGTTCCATTATAGTAATGATATTGGAATTGGTAAGGACTGATCCGGGCATTGTAGATCCCTTCGTACTCGAACCAGACTTTTTCAAGGGTTAGGTGTCCGCCCTCATTTCCGGTGGCAGACATGCAACTGGAAATATTGTCGCAATTATTCGGCAGACCCGGCCAGGCTTTATAGCTATAGGCAAACCGGACCGTTTTAATAGGAACAGCAGTTGCAGGATTGTTCAGATAATCTTTCTTGGCAAATAATTCGATACGGTCCAGTTTCTGCAAACGATTTGAAGTGGAACCACTGGCCTCGTCATCTTGAGCCGCATCCACGTCATCGGCAGCAGGGATCGCATCTTCCCGGTCGGAAATGTGGAAAACAGCGATATGGGTTTTGGTCTCGATCGTGCTAACATAATAAACCTCTTTTTCTCCGGATCGAAGGGCGCCCAGATCATCGGTTGGGTCCGAAAGCATATTCCGGTTGTATAAAAGCCCGGTATAGGGCATTCGCCAACGGTACCAGCCGCTGCCTGCATCTTTAAAACCTTCGTTGCCAATACCGAATTGCTGGGTATAGGTGAAGCGTGTCCAGCCACCAAAATCATCATTGCTTGGTCCGTCAAGAGTTCGATCCACATAGTCGGGTGTGGTAATTTCAGTTAAGAGATAGGTGGCCGGATAGGGATCCTGCCTCAATTCACCAATTTTCCTTTCCGGATCTTGAATATCCTTGTATGCTAAAAAGCTTTGGTTGACCGTTCCGTTTTCCAGGCTGTATTGAACATTTTTTTCCATTCTGCTATAAACGGGTAAGCCATAAACGAACCGATTACCATCTTCATTAATTATAGCAAATTCGCCAATTTGATCATTGATCGGATTATTGGCGCCATCCCTTTTAACCCATTGCCGTTGGGCGGCATCCCGGCTATAGGCCTTATAATGGACATCTTCCGATAAAACGTTTGTACGGATGTCTTCTATTTCCTGGTTGGTGTGCCAGCCAATATAGGAAGAACGTCCTGTCCGGCCGAATCGCTCGGTATTACCGGCCAACAGCATAGGCGAATGCATTTCAGGTTCGTAACACTTTTTATTTTTTTTGTGTAGCAAGGCCTGTTGCGCCCAATCGGGATGCCGGGCACCGGGCATTGCTGCATATGCCACGCTACCCCCTAAATCATCGGTAAATCGGAAAAAATAAGGCTCGTCGCCGGTGTTGTCATTAAATACATATTTATGGGTTGATCCAATTTCTTGCCAGTTTCCGATAGCGGATTCCTGGTAACCGACCCCTAAGGAGACGCCTGGACCTACGTCAGAGCCCACCTGTACTTCTATCCCAAGATTATTGATGTCCATTCCGCTGCTGATGGTTCTGGGATAATAATGGCCTGCTTGCCGATGATGAAGACGAAAGGAACCGCCAATTCCTTCTCCGCTAACCTGGAAATAATCAGGGTTGGAAAACGGAATTCCGAGAAACTTATCTTGCTGAACAAAGGGCTGGTCTTTCTCTTTATAAAAGTCCATCATCCCCTCCGTATCATCTGCCCCGGCCTTATTATACAGGTAACCATAAGTTTGCACGGTCTCCTCAGCGGTATTTTCCTGCCAGGTATAGCTTCCTCTAACTCCTAATTCTCCGCCAATAGGCACCTGCGCCGGATCAAAGGCTGCGCTCAACGATACATTCCAGGATTCTCCCGTATAGGATGTAATATTGGTGGCTCTGGGTGAAAAAGCATGTGAAACAAGCCCATAATTACTGCCCAAACCTCCCAAAACACTGCCGGCAACCTGACCAACACTTTTATCTTCCAGTCGTATATTGCCGTCATTTTTCATTCCTAAAACGTCCAGTATTCGAGTGTCCATGGCATTTGCGACCCCATCGCTAAACTGACTCAGTAAGGCCTGTGGATTAATCGAATAGGAAAAACTTCCTTCTCCGTCAGCAACCTGGTAACCCAGGCTAAGCAATCCCTTAACATGCAGCCCAAGGCCGGCAACATATCCGTAGCCTTTGTAATTATTATATCTTAAAGAGGTGCTTATACTACCGGCGATGCCAGAATTCGAAAAAATTTCCGTAGTGGCCACCGGCCCGAAGGTTGCGGTCCAGTTTTTCGGCATTTTGTTATAATAGGTCACATCAGCGCCATTATGGTCGTCAGGAAATCCACGCAAAGCTCGGTTGATCGCACCGGGATTTAGAGTCCATCCGAAGCCGACCCAAGATGCTTCTTCTTCAGGAGAGGCTCCGCTGTGATAAGAAAGCGATAAGGCATACTCGCCACCATGAGCGCCCGGTATTTGCAGGATGGGTAAATTGTACGTAAGATCACCGGTAAATTCGTTTACCATATTAGTGGTGGCTACCGGTTCAAAGCTGGAAAACTCAGGGCTTGCAGGGCCTGATGTTAAAGCATAGGCTGCCAACGGCCAAAGTGATTCGACGAACATATTGATCGCCAAAAAAACAGCTAGTTTTTTCAATAGCCGGTGTTTACTATAGAAAGTCATATTTATTAATAATTTATATACATGCTCTATTTAATCCATCAATAACGATACTTCCTCGTGTAAATTGGTTATATCCATCTGGTGTAAGGCATTATCTAACGGATTATAAAATGGAGAATCGCTTAAAAACAAATGCTCTAAAGAGATTACCTATGGTATATCCTGTTAAAGCATTCCAAAATCGGGATCAGCCGCATTACTCCTTATTAAAAAAGAACATGCAATTTAATACAACTATATTATATTATCCATAACTATATGATTTAATTTTCCACATTTCTGAAAAATTCATATTGCTTTGCAATGTTTGATGAAAAATATATAACCAGAAAGTAAAGGGTGGGGTTACCGTGATCGGGCGGTTGAAATAAAAAAAGTTTAACCCTTGATGCAAGGATCGGAATGTTGGGGTGTCTTTACGACAAACAAGGGCATCCCGGTCCGGAAAACCGAACAATCCCTTCCGATATTGGGTTGAAAGACCCGGGTGTCCCAAATTTTTATTAACTTAGCACAAATTCAATCATTGTTAACAAAGAAAACGAATAACATGAAACAGGTGATCACATTATTGGCAGTAGCTATTTTCGCCACATTTAGTGTAGCGAACGCGCAGGATGCGGCGACTAAAGAAAATGTTAAAGTTGTTGAAGCGAAACCATATAAAGCGGAAACTTCTGATATTAAATTGGCAGATGAACAAAAATCGACGACTTATGTAAAGTCTGAAAAATCGGCCAAATCCAGCAGCTATAAAGGTTGCAGCTATGCTGCCAAAAAAAGTTGTAAAGGAAAAAGTAAAGCCGCTTGTGCCAAGGCCTGTGCCTCTTATAAAGCCAGTGGTAAAAAGTGCCCCCCCGGATGCACCAAAAAACATGCTTCCGTATCCAAAACAAAAACGGATGAAGTGGCCAAGCCGGTCAACTAACGAAAAAATTTATTTGCTTAGGAAGCCTTACTACGGAAGTGGTAAGGCTTTTTTTTCGGGCAAAAATTTGACACTATTATTCCCTTCCCCCGGAAGGGTAGGGTTGCTTACGCTCCAGTGCCTCCGCTGAGTGCTGCTGCACTCGCGGATAGCTTTAGCAACGGAGCGATGGGTTAATAAACACATCCGTCAAATTTTTGCCAATGATATGACTTACAAAATCCCCTTCAACTCATCCAGGCCACTGATGGTATAGGTCGCGGAGTTTTGCTGGCCATTATGCTCCGGATGATAATATACCTGGTCGATCCCGGCATTTTGCGCGCCCAGGATATCTACTTCGAAATTATCTCCGATCATTAACCCTTCACGTTTACCGGCGGAGGTTTGCCGGAGCGCATAATCGAAGATCCTTTGGTCGGGTTTTTTGCAATGGGCTTTTTCGGAGGTGATGATCTCCCGGAAGTAGTGCCGGATATTGGAATGTTTCAGCTTTTTGTATTGCACCTCTTCAAATCCATTGGTAATTAGGTGCAGCCGGTATCTTTCATGCAAATAGTCCAGGATCTCGATAGCATTCGGGATGAGGTGGGATTTGGTCGGGCAGATACGGATATAGTCCTCCGCAAATTCATGGATCAGCTCCTGGTCTTCGATACCATAGGCTTTGAAGGTAGACCGGAAGCGCTGTACTCTCAGGTACTCTTTTTTGACCTTCCCCGCCCGGTATAAGGTCCAAAGCTTTTCGTTTTTTTCCTGGTAATGCCGGATGAAGGCCTCTCCATTGGTTACCCCGAACTCCGCGAGGTCATATTTCTCCAACAGCTCCAGGATGGTTTCTTCGGCATTCCGGTCGAAATCCCATAAGGTATGGTCCAGGTCGAAGAAAAGATGTTTATAGACCTTCAAACGCAAGCTATGTTTTGGCGTCGGCGCAGAGCTCTACCAAAACGCCATTCGCGCTTTTCGGATGAATAAAGCAAACTTCCTTTTGATCGGCGCCGGCCTTGGGTTGGGGGTTTAATAAGGTAAAATCATGAGCAGCCAGTTGAGCCATCTGCTGTTGGATATTATCCACGTCGAAGGCAATGTGATGAATGCCTTCTCCCCTTTTTTCAATGAATTTTGCAATGGGGCTATCGGGCGAGGTGGCTTCCAGCAGTTCGATCTTGGTTTCTCCGACTTTGAAACACGCCGTTCTTACCCCTTCGGTAGCGACCTCTTCGATCTTATAATGTTCCTGTCCCAATAATTTCCGGAATAATTCCAGTGATCTCGACAGATCTTTGACGGCAATGCCAATATGTTCGACTTTATTCATCGGCGTGAGTGTAAGGCCGGGAAGCATCAAAATTAGAACTTTTATCTCGAAACATGGGGAATCCTTTGATAGCCTAGGTTTCAGAGGCATAAAGTGTCAATGGGTAGCTAATAGGTAGAAAGAGGCAAAATAAGGTTGGGAATGTCCAGCTTATTGGATAGACTGTATTGAAATGAGTACAATTAGGGGTTGATCTCAAAATTATCGGGAAGGTCTATATCCTTCATATCGTCCTTGTGTTTTTTTAGTCTTTCCGGCCACTTATCTACAAATTTATAGCATTCTTCCAGTGTTACTTGTTTAACTTTTGGATTCCGGTTCATCAATTCAAAAAAGTATTGCGCCAGTTCGTCCCTTGTCATTTTTTTTTTGTTCACTTCCTCCCCCATTCCATTTGTCTCTTTTGTCATATATTTTCATTTTACCTTGACCCAAATAACCAACTCGTCAAGTGTTATTATAGATTAAAAGGGATATAAAAAGACTAACTGAAGCGATGGATAAATAATTCCAAGTTAAAGCAACAAATTTCTAACTTTCTTTAACTATTTGCAACTTTATCTAACAACAACCTTACTCTAATTTAATTCTAAATGGAAAATAACCTGAAGTGTTTATTCGACTAGAGTATATACCTACGAGCCAGAAAGATATATAAAGATCTTTACTTTAGCAATTCAACTTTTCCTGTGTAGATCCTCTGATTTTCTAGTTCTAACTTATATAGATAAGTTCCGGCAGTAAAAGCATTCCGGGAAAGCAAAATATCATTGCGATGTTTGCCGGTAACGGTTGTTTGCAGTATTCGTTGACCTTCGATATTAAAGAGTGTAAATACACCATTCAGATGCATTAAATTCGATGGCAATTCAATTTGAATCAAACCAATAGAAGGATTAGGATAAACTTTAACAGTATGTTTAAGTTCACGCGAAATTGATATTTGGTTAGGCTTTTCCTTTACAATTATGGATTTTTGTGTACTATGGCTGCATCCATTGTAATTCGATACGGTTAGTTCTACGCTAAAAGTATCCGCAAAGCGAAAGATATGCCAGGGATCGTTAAGGGTAGAAGTGCTGCCATCTCCAAATTCCCAATACCAGCTAACGATAGAATCTTCTGGAAAGACTTTGCTGGAATCCGTGAAAAATATGGTATCATCTTCGAAAATGATGGTTGTAGCGGCCACAAAATCTGCGCTTGGATACCAAATACAGCCAATGGAATCGGTTTTCAAGAGCCAAACATCGCTATCACCGGCTCCAAAACTTGCTGTTTGTCCAACTATGATATAGCCATCATCCAACGTTGATTTGACACTCCACCCATTATCGAATTCAGGCCCACCATAGGTTCGCTGCCATAACATGTTACCCAATGAATCAGTTTTAACTAGGTATAAATCAGTATCTCCAATGGTTCCGAAACTGCTCGAATATCCGCAAATGATAAAGCCTTTATCTTCCGTTTCCCAAACATGCTTAGGTAGCTCAGACATGGCCCCTCCATACAACTTTTCCCAAAGCAGGTTAGCGTTTTGATCAAACTTCTTTAAATAGATCGCTTGGTCAAGTAATGTGTCCATTTTAGTACCTATTATCATAATATTACTATCCGATGTCATAGTAGCCCAAGTTTGACCCGTTGTCTTATCCTTGCCAATTTTGGTCCAGCAAGTATCTGCATTGGAGTCTATCTTTACTATATAGGTATAGATGCTGTCGCTAGCAGGCTTCCAAGTAGCACCTACTAACCTGTATTCGCCATCTTGCAACTGAAAAGGGAATCCGTTTACTTCATCCAATAATGTGCCTATGGTGATAGTCCAACAAGTATCTCTATTTGTATTGGTCTTTACAGCATACAGATCATTGTATCCATTAATGGTGTTACTTGTCGAACCACATAATATGAAGCCACTATCTTTTGTTTGTTGAAAGTTTGGAGTTCTTTCATCATGTTCTGTGCCATAAGTTCTAAACCACTGAATATTTGCAGCGGTATCTAATTCCAGTAGGAAAAAATCTCTACGATTAAATCCAAAGGTATCCATTATTTCACCGCTCATAAGAACATTGCCCATATCATTTATTTCCATATGGTAAGGGATACCCTGTCTACCTGGGAAATAGGTAAACTGATTTATTTCATTTCCTTTTGCATCTGTATGAATCACATATGTATCATCCCCACCACCAAAACTAGTAGTCCATCCCCCGATCAAGTAACTACTATCTTGTAATTGCACAATTCCACTTCCTCGGTCGAATTCCGTTCCCCCAAATGTTTTCATCCAGCCAACCTGTTTTTGGGCAAAACATACAGATGTAAAGGCTATAAACAAGATTATAATAAAAATTCTTGTTTTCATGACTATGGGAAAAACGCCATGCAGAACTATATAATACTGCATGGCGTTTCTCAATTTTTATTTTATGAGTACCATTTTACCCTTGGCCATCAAT
>JANQFB010000347.1 GCA_028278085.1 Chitinophagales bacterium | reverse complement strand
TCCTGAGATCGATGCCGGGGTTTTCAGCACCATCTTCAAATCCACCGGCGCTCCGTCGATCTCCAGGTGGCAGACAGGCATATCGATCAGGGTATGATCAGGATCGCCGTCCGGATTGGTGGTGGTTAACCGGATCTTGATATTATCCACTTTGGCCGGCAGATCCGGATATTGGAACATGGCATTGTCCACTTTCAGGTTAACCCCATAGGCCATGGCATCGGGCTTATCGGCAAACAATTTAAAAAAACCGTCGAACGCGAGGGTCCCGGCCGTTTGCACATTGGCAAAGTCCTGGGTATAAGCACCCGGCACTAAGGATAACAGGTGTTTGAATTCCGTGGCATTGGCGGCAAATTTTACATCCATATCCATGGCATCGTCCACCAGCTTGACAAAACCTTCGAAGGTCATGGCAAATTCATTGAGCTTGATCTCATTATCTTTAATAGCATAGGTGGAGGTGGTGTTATCCGCATCCAGGGAAGCTTTGAAGTTGAGCGCTACATCTTTGAGGAAGGTCATTCCATCCATTTCATAGGTCAATTGATCTATACTGGTTTCCAGGGCCATGATAAACTGATCCTGGGTGAAATCGCCTTCCAGTTGGAAATTTAAGTTTCGGATAAAGGCGCCCATACCGGTGGTTTGGTCGACATAGGATATGTTGGCATGCTCGATGCCCAGATGCTGCAGGCCAATATCGAAGGTTGCGGGTTCTCCGGCTTCGGGATCCTCGACTTCCGAGGTTTCCTCAGTCATGGCGATATTCCAGTTGGCTGTGCTGTCTTTTAGCACAATAGCATTGATCACCGGCCGGTTCAAACGGATGGTTCTGATCTCGATACGCTCGCCACTGATCACCGACATCAGATCCAGGCTCACTTCGAATTGATCGAATGCAGCCAGGGTATCCCCGTCGAACGCATCGATTCCCACGATGGAAAGATCATTCAACGTAAAAGTCAGGTGAGGAAATTGTTTGAAAAACGACAGGTCGAATGCGCCAAAATTCGCTTCGGCTTTCAAATTGTTGTTGATCTCGGTTTTCGCCAGGTCGATAAGGTCATCTTTGAATATTATCGGAATGGCTACCGCAGCGCCAATGATCAATACGATCAATACAACCAATACAAGCAGGATCTTTTTCATTTTTTGAGTTTATAAGGGTAACAATCGCTTTTACAAATAAAGTAAAAATCGAGCATAAGGAGCAAAAGCCCATGCTGCATTTTTTGCTACAATAATCGAACCAAAATTAATGGATATCAGCAAAGCAGGTCCGGAAGCTCGGTAAAAAGGAATTTCGAATGATGAAGGCAGAATGCTGAATGATGAATTCTTCATCATTCAGCATTCTTTACAGGAATTATAAAGTAACGCGGATGGAAAGCTTCCGATAACAAAAACCCAGTCAATCGAAAGGTTTGGATTTGATCAAATCCTTCAATCTGGTATGATAATTACTCCCCGAATCCTTCGCAGAAATCGCAATATTCATCCTTAACGAGGGGATGCTCGAGTACCTGGAACGACAAGTAAGGATCAGAGAACAGCTCGCAATAACGATCGCCGTTTAGTTCCTTGGCCTGGCTCAAAGCAACCCGGAATTCTTTGGTATATACTTTTTCCGGGAAGTGGCCGGCAATGGAAATGAAGGCAAAAACCAGCTCTTCATCGAGGGTTTCCCCTTCTTTGACAAAAGGCGCCAGGGATTGATAGGCATAATCAAGGTCGCCGAATTTCATGAAGATATAGGCCAGTTTCAGGGAGTTTTGCCAGGTGGCGTCCTCGATCTTGAAGATCTTTTTGATCTTCTCCAGGGATTGTTCAACCAAAGGACTCACCGTTTCTTCGAATTCACTGGTATCGGCATATTCGATAACCTTGAATTGGTATTCCAGGTTCAACGCGTCCATGATCTCTTGCGGCACTTTGGAGCTGTACAATTTATTGATCTTGCCTTGCATTTCATTGATCATGGCTTCATCGGCCAGATCGGAAAATTTGACGAGCATTAAGTGCTGGTTGAAGTTCACATGGTCATTTTCCGGGGCGACCCGGTACAGGTTACCGAACTTTTCCGTCAGCCCGGGATAAAGCTTATTCTTTTTCTTGGTATAGGTATCCAGGAAGATCTGGTTCACTTTCATAGAAGCAAAGGGAGGTTCGTCCGGGATCTCGATCTTTAACAGGGGCTCCGGATCGTATTTTCCGGCAATGGCTTTTTGTATCGCAAATTTCTGGATCCGCAGCGCCCTTTGAGCATCGTTTTTCTCGATCGCTTTCCGCAAAGCTGCTAAAACGAAAGGATATTCGTTGTCGCCTTCGATATCATAAGTAACGCCCATGGATATACTGGCAAATCGCTGCATGGCCAGGTAAGGTTCCAGCTTCTTCAGCATACCAGGCTCTGCTATTTTTGCTTTGACCTGCGATTTTGACATGTTGGCCATGTATTCGAATTCGGTACCTTTGACCTGGCCCCGGAACATTTCCCATGAACCACTGGTGGTGATCTCCCCGATGATCTCTTTGCTTTCCATTTTCCGGATAGCATTGACAATACTTTCGGCACGCTTTTTCTGCAGCATCACATTTTGAGCGCTATCTCCTTCAATGGATGACTGTGCGTTGATATTGATCTTATCAATCACAAACTTCGGCTCATCGAGCGCTTCGATAAAAGGTTTGATGTCGTCCGGATCGTATTCGTATTTGGCAACATCGAATGGGATCGTGAAATCCAATATATTTTGTTCCGCACTTAATTTGTACCGCTTGGGATCTTCGGACGTGATCGTATCCGGGAAAATGGACAAACGGGTCAGGGATTCCTGCCCGCCATCTTCCAGGTAGGTACGGAATACACTCCGGCAATAGGTTTTATTCATCATCACTACCAGGTTCAACTCGTAGTCGTTGGAGAGCTTTTTCAATTTCCCGTTGGGGATCTTGCCGATCATTCCCTGGTAGCGGTTTTCAGATTTGACATCTTCAACCAGGTTATTTTTCCAGAGCTTTTTGGTTTTGGTAGGTTTTAACAGGATACCCTTGGATGTTAAGGTATTATCGACGATATTATCCCTGCCGCATTGGAATTGTTCCTTCTGAACGATCTCGATACCAAGCCCGTCATGCTTGCCACGCAATAACTTCGACAGTTTCTTGTAGTTGTCATATTCAATGAAGACTTTGTTGTCGCTCATATAAATACCATTATGCAGGGCGCTGATATTATCGAACTTTTTGACCTTCCGGCAATCTCTTTTGGACCAGGGCTTATAACCCTTCTTACCCTTGGTATATTTTACCGGCAACATCTTTCGCATTTCCTTACCGGGATTCAAGGCATCTACGCCACCGACAACCAGGGATAAGTAGCATTTTTTCTTTTCCGCATCGTAACCGATAGCAGCACCATAGTAAAACAATTTACCGTCGGAAAGGATCTTGATATTTTTCTTGGACTTTAATAAGGCTTTCAGGAGCACATCCCTGACCTCGCCGTAAGTATAAGATTGCTTACGCTTTCCGGCCGATGCATTACCCACCATTTCAGAGGCATTGGCCGTTCCGCCGAAGGCTTCCATTCGCTTGGCGGTGGTTTTGTACTTGCCTTTTTTCTGTTCGGTGGTCTTCCGGCGGATCTCCGCCATATACAAGGCCTGGTTCCTGGCAGCTTGCATCAGGATATGATGCTCCAACAGGCTATCCAACCCATTCTCGCCTCTAAAACCATTGATACCGTCGATGACCATTTCTTCCAGGAATTCAACGGTGAAATCATCCGGATCGATAGTCTCATTCTCCACTTGGGCATTTACATAATTAAATGCCAATAGATAACATAAGAAAACTAGGGCATACCTTTTCAAAGACATACTGTGGGAATTTGAGTTAATTAACACCAAAATAACAGCGATATTAGAAAAAAAAGTAGAATCGAGATAATTTTTATTGAAAATTTTTCAACAAATATAGCATGAATATAAGCATTATAATCGAAATAATCCATATGATATTGAGTAACCTAATATATGGCAACTGCAACTGATTTAATATTAGCTTTTTAGGACTTGCCGGCTACAAATATTAAGAGCGGATTAACTATCTTTGCGAGCAATGCACGATCATATTTTCATTATAGATTTCGGTTCCCAATACACCCAATTGATCGCCAGAAGGATCCGGGAACTGAATATTTATTGTGAGATCCATCCCTATAATAGAATCCCGGATCTCCAAAAAGATACAAAAGGAATTATTTTATCCGGCAGTCCCTACTCGGTTCATGAAGAACATTCCCCACGGATCCCCCTGGAATCATTGTATAACCGAGTGCCGGTACTAGGCATTTGCTATGGGGCTCAACTGATTGCCGAAACATTTTCCGGTACAGTGGCCAGGGCTTCGAAAAGGGAATATGGCAAAGCGATCATGCATTCGGTAGCGGAGAATAACCGGCTTTTCAACCAGGTGAGCGCTTCCTCACAGGTTTGGATGTCGCACGCCGACAGCGTGGCTTCGCTTCCACCGGCATTTGAAGTTATTGCCAGAACAGACAGTATTCCCATTGCCGGTTTTCAAAACAGCAACGGACAATTTCCCAACCCGGTTTTCGGTATTCAGTTCCATCCGGAAGTTACGCATTCCGTGGAAGGGAAGCAGATCCTCAAGAATTTCGCGCTCGATATTTGCGGCTGTCAACCCACCTGGACACCCGATTCTTTTGCCGAGAGCACCATCCGGCAATTACAAACCACCTTAGCCGATGACCATGTCATCCTAGGCCTTTCCGGGGGAGTGGATTCAACGGTAGCGGGTATGCTGATCCATCATGCCATCGGTAAGCAGTTGATCTGTTTGTTCATTGACAACGGGCTCCTGCGTAAGCATGAATATGAAGAGGTCCTGGAATCTTACCGGGATATGGGGCTGAACGTGATCGGTGTTCCCGCACAAGAGGCATTCCTTACGCCGCTTGTCGGTGTTAGCGATCCGGAACAAAAACGGAAGATCATCGGCGAAACTTTTATCCGGGTATTTGAAAAGGAAGCCCGGAAATTATCGGATACCTTGCCGGAAGGCGTTTCGATCCAGTGGTTTGCCCAGGGAACCATCTATCCCGATGTTATCGAGTCGATCTCTGTACACGGGCCTTCCGCCACTATCAAATCACATCACAACGTCGGCGGACTTCCCGAAAAAATGCATCTCAAGATCGTAGAGCCGTTGAAATTCCTGTTTAAAGATGAGGTCAGAAGGGTCGGTAAAGCCTTAAAGATCACCGACAAGATCCTTGACAGGCACCCCTTTCCGGGCCCGGGATTAGCGATCAGGATCTTAGGGGATGTAACCGCTGAAAAAGTCCGGATCTTACAGGAAGCCGACGCCATCTTTATCGATCAACTGCGGAAACATCAATTGTACCACGAAACCTGGCAGGCCGGGGTGATGTTATTACCGGTCCAATCCGTGGGTGTTATGGGAGATGAAAGAACCTATGAGAATGTGGTTGCGCTCAGAGCAGTTACATCGTTGGACGGTATGACTGCCGATTGGGCGAACCTGCCTTATGACTTCCTGGCCGAAGTATCCAATGCCATTATCAATAATATTAAAGGTATAAACAGGGTCGTCTATGACATCAGCTCCAAACCCCCGGCAACGATCGAATGGGAATAGCTTTTTGCTCCTGGTCGTGTTAGCTTGCTTAACGGGATGTTTCATTTTTAAGGGTGGCAAAAAAGATCCCGGCAAGGGAGAGGAAGATATTACCACCAATACCCCTGATAAGCCGGATACCGCCCGGATCCCTATAGAGATCGATACCATTGAAAAGCCGCCGCAAAAAAAAGTCTTCAATATAGCGGTGCTCCTGCCTTTTTACCTCGATTCCGTAGCCACCTATGATTTTGAAAGTGAAACGCCTGAAATTTTTCCAGATGCCTATCTCGGCCTTGAATTTTACGAGGGTATCCTGGTGGCGCTGGATTCTCTGAAGGCCAACGACGTGAGTGTTAACCTCCAGGTATATGATACCCACAATGATACCGGGAAAGTTAAAAAAGTGCTGCGAAGTTTTGAAAATATTCAACTGATCCTGGGACCGGTTTATAACCGGAATTTAAGGATCGTTGCCGAATATGCCCGGGAAAAAAAGATCCCCTTGTTTTCTCCCCTTTCCCCTTCCAGGACCATCACTCAATTCAATCCCTATTATTTTATGATCAACCCGACGATCGATGTGCATTGCCATAGACTCATACAATGGATCAATGCCCATTACAAGGATTATGATAAGCTCATCCTATACCAGGATACCGGCGGAGAAAATGAAATGCTCGAGAAATTCCGCGTCCAACTGCAGATGGATTCCGGCCGGCTGGTGAATATCAATACTCAATTGCTCATGGATACTACCAGTGTTACCCCCTATCTATCCCCGACAGATACCACGGTTATTGTTATTCCTTCTTTTGACGAGCCATTTGTGAATTACCTGACCAACCTGCTCCATCACCTGTACAAGGATTACCCCTTGATGGTATTTGGGATGCCCACCTGGAACAACTATGAATCTTTGAGAACAGAATACCTGCAAGACCTCCAGGTTCATATCACGAAATCATACTGGCTGGACCAATTCAATGAAAGGACCCGGACCTTTAACCGGCAATACCTGGAAAGGTATAAAACCCATCCTTCCGAATATGCCTATCGCGGCTACGACCTGATGTTATATATCGGCTACCTGTTGAACCATTTCGGCCTGGATTTTCAGGAGGAAATGGATCATCTCACTTATCGAACCACCTTTACCACCTGCAGGATCCACCCCTCTTATTTCACCAACGGCTCGACTATTTCAACCAAGGTGAACTTTTATGAAAACCAATATGTACATATACTGAAGTATGAGAATTTCTCCTTAACTAAGCTCAACCGTTAAACACAAAATACAGATCTATGAAGCGCCGAATTTCCATGTTCCTTACCCTGATGGTGGTCACTCCGGCTATATGGGCCCAAACGAATCTTACACTGAGAGGACAGGTCAGTTATGCTCCGGATGTCCTGAATGATATTTGGGGATACGAAGACAGCCTTGGGAATGAATATGCCCTTGTCGGTAAAAATTTAGGGGTCTCCATCGTGGATGTAACCGACCCGGATAATCCTATTGAGCTATTTGCCATTTCCGGACCGGGATCTGTCTGGCGGGAGATCCGGGTATGGAAGGAATATGCTTATGCCGTTCATGATGTATTGACCGACACCACCGACACAGCGGCCGGCTTGCTGATCATCGATCTGCGTAACCTGCCGAATTCGATCGATACCATTCCATGGACTGGCGGTCCCCTCGACCTGGCCACGGCACATAACCTGCACATCGATGAAAATGGTTTTGCTTACATTTTCGGATTCAACAATTTCGCCGGCACCATTCCCGAACATGAGCAAGGCGCGTTGATACTCGACCTGGCGGATCCCTTGAATCCGGTGCACGTCGGCACCTATGACCAGGGTTATGTACATGATGGCTTCATCCGGGGCGATACGCTTTGGGCTGCCCAAGTTCTCGAAGGCTGGTTTTCGGTAGTCGATGTCAGCGATAAAGCCAATCCGAATATCCTGGCCACCCATAATACTTCTTTTGACTTCACCCATAATGTGTGGTTGTCGGATGATGGCAATTATTTATTTACCACCGATGAATTATCCGGCGCCTTTGTCGGCTCCTACGATGTCTCGGACCTGTCGAATATTACAGAACTGGATACCTACCAATCGCCCTACAGTTTCGGAGTGATCCCACACAATACCTTTTTCATCAACAACTTTTTGGTAACCTCCTACTACCGGGACGGTGTGATCATTTTGGATGCCACCTATCCGGATAATTTGGTGGAAGTCGGCCATTACGATACCTCACCGCTGCAGGGAGATGGCTACAACGGCTGCTGGGGTGTATATCCCTACCTGTCTTCCGGGAATCTCCTGGCCACGGATATGGAAGAAGGATTACATATTTTTACGCCGAATTACCAACAGGCTTGTTACCTGGTCGGAAGCATTAACGACAGTCTTTGCGGGGACCCGCTGATCGGTGTAACCATAACGATTGTGGGAGGTGGCGTGAGCACACAAACCGATCTGACCGGACATTATAAAACAGGCACGGTCGATGCCGGTGTTTATGATATTGAATTTGCTAAAGCCGGTTATATGACCCGCACCATTCCGAATGTCAACCTTCAAAACGGACAATTGACCCAACTGGATATCAATTTGTTTAGCCCGGATATTGTACAGCTCAACGGCATTATCAATGATTCAAGCCAAAATCCGCTTATCGATGCCACCGTTTTGATCACCAACCCGCAGCAGACCTACCATTTTACGACCGATAGCGCCGGTGCGTTCTTTAAATGTAATGTGATCCCGGCCACTTACGATATTTTCGCCGGTTCCTGGGGATCGATAACGGCTCACTACCCCGATACTATGATCGGCCCGGCATCGAGTAACCTGAACCTTAGCCTGGAAGGGGGATATAAAGATGATTTCATACTCGACCTGGGCTGGACGGTCAGTGGTTCGGCAAATGCCGGGATCTGGGAACGGGGGAAGCCGGAAGGAACCACCTTCCAGGGCAGTCTTTCCAATCCTGCCTCGGATAACGGTAATGACCTCGGTGATCTATGCTATGTCACCGGCAATGCCGGCGGGCAAGCGGGCAATGATGATGTAGACGACGGGAATACCCGCCTCATCTCCCCGGAAATGGATCTTTCCGGCTACAAGCATCCCAGGATCTCCTACGATTATTGGTTTTTCAACCGTGGAGGTGCCGGCGGCGCTCCTGACGATGCCCTTACCGTAACCCTTACGAATGGAACAGACTCCATGTTGGTAGCCACTTATGAAGATAATGGTATCGGATCGGCAAGCTGGCATTCAGAAACCATCGTTGTGGAAGAACATATCTCCACGGATAGTCCGTTGAGGATCATATTTGAAACGGCAGATGATCCGGCCACCGGACACCTGGTTGAAGCAGCCATCGATGTTTTCCGGGTGACAGATTCCACAGAAACGATTTCAACTGCTGTCATTTCCGATGAAACTATCCCTTTCAGGGTGACCCCGAATCCTTTCTTTGGAGAGACAACCATCCGGATAGCTGCCGACCGGACTTTGGACCTTTCCGTGCATAACCTGCTGGGAGAAAGGGTCCTTGCTTACCCGGTAAATGCAGGTAAATCTACTGTCAACATTGGCTCATCCCTGGATCCGGGCCTCTACCTGATCACAATTAAAGACCGCCAAAAACCGTTAACTACCTTTAAGGTCATTAAAATGAGGTAATCGAGTATGCGTGGTAGTTTTGGTTGGATAGCCTTGTTCCTTTGGATAACCCTCCCGGTTTCCGGTCAGACCAATATCAGCTTTGTCAGCCAACTGGATTATCCCTTCGACCTCAATGATGTTTGGGGATATGCGGATGATCAGGGTCGTGAATATGCACTCGTAGGCACCTACCGGGGTGTTTCCATTGTAAATGTTACGGATCCCGCCAAGCCGGAAGAACTGTTTTTCATTGATGGTCCGCGTTCTACCTGGAGGGATCTGAAAACCTGGAAAAAACATGCCTATGTCGTGCATGATAATACGGCAGATACCGCCATGGGACTGTTGATCATCGATCTGTCGAACCTTCCGGATACCATCGACACCCTGACCTATAAAGGACCCCTGAATTTGCTGAAAGCCCATAACCTTTATATTGACGAGAATGGTTATGCCTACGTGTTCGGATCAAACATCGGAGTTGGTGGGGCATTTATCCTCGATTTAGCCAATCCCCAATCGCCTTCGCACCGGGGCAAATATAACCAGGCCTATCTGCATGACGGTTATGTACGCAACAATTTGCTGATCGGCAGTGAGATCTTTGACGGACAGTTTTCAGTGGTTGATGTTTCCGATAAAAATGCCCCCCAATTGTTAGCCACCCATGAAACGACCTTCCGTTATACGCATAATGCATGGCTATCCGATGACGGGAATACCGTTTTTACGACCGATGAGAAGTCCGGCGCCTATATTGAAGCCTACGATATCAGTGATATAGACGATATTACCTTACTCGACAAATACCGCACGTCCAGGGCCACGGATGTCATCCCCCATAATGTACATGTGTTCAATGATTTCCTGGTCAACTCCTACTACACTGACGGGGTTACGATCGTCGATGCCAGCCACCCCTCGAGGTTATTAGAAACCGGGCATTATGATATATCCGAATTTTCCGGAAAAGGATTCCGGGGATGCTGGGGACTTTACCCCTTTCTGCCTTCAGGGATCATCCTGGCTACGAATATCGAAGGAAACCTGGTGATACTCGAACCCACCTATGTCCGGGCCGCATTTGTTGAGGGAACCGTTTTGGATTCCATTACCGGGAAACCCCTGAAAAACGTATCGGCAGCTTTGGTTACCGACGACACTACTTACACCGTATATACCGATAAAAGCGGTTATTATGTCAATGGTACGGCATTAAGCGGCACTTATGAGCTGGTTTTTAGGGCGGATCAATGCCAGGAAAAAAGGTTCAGGAATATTGACCTGAATAATAATGATACCAAACGTTTGGATGTCATCATGGACTGTAATACCTTTATCAGTCAAAACAAATTATTCTTGACCTTATCGGGTGAAAGCGGGCAAACGGTTATCCATTATCAAACACCGGTGGTCAAGGATACTTATTTAAATATCTATAACCTGGAAGGCAAGATCATGAAAGTGATCCCCGTAACTGCCAAACGTGGAAAATATTTCTGGGAAGGCCATATGTCGCCCGGTATGTATATCGCCCGATTCACGAAACCGGGTTACAGTAAGTCGATTAAAGTGATCAAATACCAACATTGAGATGACCTATAAATTTGCCGTGATCGGATTAGGGAGATTCGGTATGGTGGTAGCCACTACCCTTGCCAATAAAGGTGCGGAAGTATTGGCGGTCGATACGAATGAAGAAAAGATCAATTCGCTGCGGGATGAAGTGGCTTATGCCGTCAAGCTCGATGCCAGGGATCTGAAAGCCTTGAAAGCGCAGAATATCCAGGATATGGATGCCGTAGTGGTCGCCATCGGAAGGGATTTCGAAAGCCTGCTGTTGTGCACCGTTCATTTACTGGATATGAAAGTGAAGCGGATCATTGCACGGGCCATGAACCCTACGCAACGGATGATCCTTGAAAAAATGGGCATTGAAGAGATCATATCGCCGGAAGTGGAAGTGGGTATTTCCGTTGCGGAACAACTGCTGAATCCTGGCATCCTGACCTTCCTGCCCCTCCCGGATGACTATGAGATCGTGGAGATCAACACCCCGCAGAACGTAACCAAACGAACCATTTCCGATATCAACCTCCGGAAACGATACAACCTGAACCTGATCACCATTAAGCGCCTCGAGCAGCGCAATGGCAAAAAATCCGAGCATCACGTGATCGGCGTACCGGATGCGGACACAGTCCTCGAAAAATCGGATACCCTGATCCTTATGGGAAAAGCCAAGGATATCAAACGCTTCATAGAGATTAACCACTAGAGGATTTGAGGATTGGATGATTTGAGGATTGTAGGATTGTATGATTCGAGGAATCCAACAATCCTACAATCCTCAAATCCTTCAATCCTTCAATCCTTCAATCCCCCAATCCTCCAATCAAATCGACACCGGCGATGCCTCCGATTTCAGCCCTGCCACTTCCCGCCGATCTCCTGTAATCACTATATTTCCTCCTAAAAATTATTGCTGGAAAATCTATAAATAATATTTATATTTGCGGACTCAAATTTTAGTAACCGAACTTAAAATAAAATGCAAGCAAAAGGATTGGTACAATTTTTCGCAATTGCGCTTGTAGTGGTCTGTATCTATCAGTTGTCTTTTACCTGGGTAACCAATAATGTAGAGAAGGATGCAAAGCAATATGCAACGGAAAATGTAACCGAAGATGTCAAAAGCCGGGATTCTCTTTTAATTGTCAAAGAGCAATACTACCTGGATTCCATGTCCAACGAGGTGGTTTACGATCTCGGCATCATAGATTTTACTTTTCAAAAAACCAGGGAACAACAGATCAGCCTGGGGCTGGACCTCCA
>JANQFB010000346.1 GCA_028278085.1 Chitinophagales bacterium | reverse complement strand
TCCCATGGTTCACCCGATGATGGCTCGGCAGGTCTCGGCATTTGGTATCGGAATAAAGATGCCATCGTGCTTGCCCTGGATATTTCCCATTCTTATTTTACCGTCGGTTTTAGTTACGATATCAATGTCTCCACCCTGAGTGAGACTACCCGCGGCAAAGGCGCCATGGAAATTGCTGTGGTGCTTAAAAAGTATATAGGGAAAAAACCAAGACCCGTAAAAAGATCATACGCACCTAAACGAAAAATGCAAAAGAAAACACCCAAGGCAGAACCTAAGGATACCATTGTCCGGACCGCCTATATAACGCTCCTGGGAACCGTACAAGATGCGGCCACTCAAGAGGCGCTTGAAGCAGATATTCAGGTATTGGATATCGATGAAAAAGTAATCGCTGAAATAAGATCTGACGGAAAAACAGGAGCCTATAAAGTCGCTTTCATACCCAACCGGGAAGCACCTGGTCCACTTAAATATATGATCGTAGCCAAAAAAGAGGGATATATCTATTATTCCGAAGAATTGGTAATTCCAAAAGCTGATAAAACCAAAACCATACAAAGAGATATACCCCTGCAAAAGATAGCATTGGGCGTCAAAGTTGTGCTGAATGACATCTTTTTTGATCTCGGCAAAGCAACCTTACAACCTGCCTCTGCACAAGCGTTGAAAAGATTAGCCGAACTCTTGGAGGAACAACCCCATCTGAAGATCGAAATATCGGGGCATACCGATAATACCGGCCAGGAGGCTTTCAATCAAAAGCTATCCGAACAAAGAGCTCAGGCAGTGTCTGACCACCTGGTCGGACTTGGAATAGCCCGGGAAAGATTGAAAGAGCGAGGTTATGGTTCCAGCCAACCGGTGGAGACCAACTCGACTGCAGAGGGTCGCGCAAAAAACAGAAGGGTGGAATTCAAGATCATTGAAAATTGACTATGATGATAATCGCAAAAAGATCGTGTTCAGTGTTCAATTCGGATAGGTATGCCTATTTTTGAGCGTGCCGAGCTGAAATGATCCAATCGACAAATATTCATAAAGCTTACGGGAAACTACAGGTGCTGAAAGGCTGCAACCTGGAAGTGAAAAAAGGGGAGGTGGTATCGATCGTCGGTGCTTCGGGCGCCGGGAAAAGCACCTTGCTGCATATCCTGGGAACCCTCGACCGTGCAGATCAGGGGGAAACAACTATCAACGATATTCCCTTACATACCTTATCCGATAAAGCCCTGGCAAAGTTCCGGAACGAGCATATCGGATTTGTCTTTCAATTCCATCATCTGCTGCCCGAATTCACGGCCCTGGAGAATGTTTGCATGCCCGCATTTATCGCCAAAAAACAACCCGCGGAAACCATCCGACAAGCCGAAACCCTGATGGGCTTTCTCAATATCCTCGACCGGAAAACGCATAAGCCCAATGAGTTGAGCGGTGGCGAGCAACAGCGGGTGGCCGTAGCCCGTGCCCTGATCAATCAACCGTCGGTGGTATTGGCCGATGAGCCCTCCGGTAACCTGGATTCCGATCACTCCAAAGAATTGCATGAGCTGTTTTTTCAGTTGCGCGACCGGTATAACCAAACCTTTGTCATTGTTACGCATAATACCGAACTGGCGGAGATGGCAGATCGGAAATTACTGATGAAGGATGGTATTATCGTCGACTGATCCGGCCGCACAAATTAAACCTCCGGGTATAGGCTAAGTTTTCCGGATAAGCAATATCTTTGTAGTTCCAAATCAAATACCACAACCATGAAGCAATTGTTAGCCTTAGGATTTGTATTCGTTTGCCTGACCGCCTGTCAGAACGCGCAACAGCCCTCCCAACAACCGGAGCAGGAGCTCAGTGAATCCGGAGAACCGGTTCAACCCGATGTTACCGAGCCCGGATGGACCTATTATGGAGAAAAAACCACGACTACCGGGGCCAATTCCGTTCCCCAAATGATCAATGCGGTGGAAACCGTACGGAAAATGGGGAAAGAAGAGGTCAACACGAAGTTTACGGGAACAGTGGATGCCGTTTGTCAAAAGAAAGGATGCTGGATGACTATTCTGGCTCCCGACAGCTCGACCCTGCGGGTAACCTTTAAGGATTATGGATTTTTTGTACCCATGGACATAGCCGGTAAAACCGCTATTATGGAAGGCAAAGCGTATTATGATACCGTATCCGTAGAAACCCTGCGGCACTTTGCCGAAGATGAAGGAAAATCCGAGGAGGAGATCCAGGCCATCACTGAAGCGGAGGTAAAGCTGGCCTTTGAAGCCTCCGGTGTGATGATCAAGGAATAGCGCTGTTAACCGGGCTGGTCCGCTGCGAACCGGTAATCCTCATTCATGAAACCCATTTTTGCTGGCATCAGATTTACCCTTGTCCTATCGACGCTTTGGGGGAATCCATACTTGTATGGCCAGCAAGATCTCCCGATCGAAGGTGTTGACCGGCAAAACCGCTTTTACCATATTTACCGGGCATCGGTAGCCTCCGAAACCTGGTACACCGTTAACCTGGTTCATCCCGCCGTTACCGGCATCAGCTTGGAGGTGCCAGCCGGCACTGACCTTGCCGGAGCCCTGATCGAATATGACGGTGTGCCCGCTACAGCCCTGACGGAAAACGAACATTTGGGAAGTAAGGATGTTTACCAGTCTGACCTGGTGGTTTTTGAATGCCCTGTTAGGTCTTTCCGGTTTTTTTCGGCCGGTATTTCGGGTAACATTCGCTGGCATGCCCTAATGGCCGGAAAACCTCCCCGGATAAAAAGGCCGCACCTCCGGGCGAATTGTGAAGAACCTTCCAGTATC
>JANQFB010000335.1 GCA_028278085.1 Chitinophagales bacterium | reverse complement strand
ACTCACCGCATCGATAAAAGATACCTTTTCCGGCAGCATATGAACCACCATGTAACCGGCAGCGATCATACCCAGGAAAATGACAAACATTTGTTGCTTTTGTGTCAGGTTAACGGCTTTTGTGCCACCGATCATGGTATAAAGGATCACCAGGGCTCCGATGATGATATTGGTCAGGTATAGCACATTGACCCGTCCCGGATCGATACCCAGGCTCTCCCAATCCAGGATCGTACACAGCACCAGGGAAGGGGCAAAAATGGTAAAGCCGGCCGCCAATCCCCGCTGTACCAGGAATAAAAAAGCGGTCAGCACCCTGAGCCTGACGTCGAAGCGGCTTTCCAGGAACTCATAGGCCGTATACACCTTCATCCGGTGATATAAGGGCACAAAGACGGCTGATATGATAACCATCGCGATGGGCAGTCCGAAATAAAACTGCACAAAACGCATCCCGTCGTCGTAGGCCTGTCCAGGTGTCGACAAGAAGGTAATGGCGCTGGCCTGGGTGGCCATGATCGATAAGCCGATGGTCCACCACTTCATGGAACGGTCGCCGAGCAGGTAGCTTTCCAGGTTCTTGCTCTTGCGGGTTTTCCAACTCCCGTATCCGACGATGAACGAAAGGGTACCGATCAATATGAACCAATCGAGGCCGGTCATTCGAATGCTATTGTGAACACATAAAAAACCCCGATCCAGAACAGGAGGTTACACAACACAAAGATGTAAAGGGCTTTCCAGGATCTGAATATTGGCGGCTTATCCTTGGGCTGGTTTTGGGGTGCTGTCATGATCCTATTATTGTCGAGGCCTATTGTTCGTAAGACAGCAGGTTGGCAAACAAACGGTAAGCGCCGGGAACCGCTGCCGGCAATTGCCGGAAGAATGACAGGCCGCAATAGATATAGGTGCCTTTCCCATACCGGCATACCAGCAGGGAACCTTTTTTAGCGGATTCACCCGGGTCGTTGGCGGCAAAAAGCACATCATATTGGTCATCCCACTGGCCGGCAAAATAGAGCCCCCGCTCCTGCACCCAGCCATCGAAATCGGCCGGGGTGATCTTGTTGGGCACATTCAGCAGCGGATGCTCCGGTTGGAGGAAGGTTACCGGGGCTTCTTCAACAGTAACCCGGTCCCTGGAGAGTTTAAAGGGATAGGGTCCGATATTATCCACCTTCAATCCCCAGGCGGAATTATATTGGCAGATCAGGTGCCCTCCCTGTTCCACATAGGCCATCAGCATGTCTTGAAAGGGATGCAACCACTGCTGGCTATTGTAAGCGCGAATGCCCAGGACGATCACCGGGTAGGTATTCAGGATGTCCGCCTTCATGTCTTCTTCCCCGATCATATCGACCGTATAGCCGATCTGAGCCAGGTTGGCCGGAATATCATCCCCGGCGCCCATGATATACCCGATCTTTTCTCCTTTTTTGCGCAGATCAAGCCGGATGGCGCGGGCCTCTGCCTCCGGGAACAGGGTCTGGATTTGGATATGGTCATGTTCTATACGGGTAATACTGCGGCTGATCTGCCCATTGCCGGTATGCACAACCGCCTTGAGGCTGGCTACGTTTTGTTTGGCCGGTGGCTGAAGCAGGAACCTGGCTTTAAAATGTGTCGTCTTTTCGGGGATATCCACAAACGCCGGACTTACCTGCCATCCCTCCCCTGCTTCCAGGCTTATCTTGCCGCTCAATGTCTCTCCGTTACCCGATCCCACCTGTACCCAAACCGGCTTGGGGTTATTTTCGGTGAAAAGATATACCGGGTCTTCGAAATTTGCCGTTACCCGGGGGCTCACCACAAATGGCCGGTATTGTTCCCCTTTCACGGGATCGGTCCACCGGTAAACTAACGGGGCGTCGAAGGTCAGGTTCCGGCCATCGATGGCGAGATCGAAGGTGCCCGAAAAAGCCGGATCATTTTCGGGTTGCCCGATCGTGTAGTCCTTCGTATCAAAAACATAAGCTCCTTTTTCCATGGGCTCGGTCAGCCAATAGGGATGACTGTAGGGCTGATTTCCGGACATCCGGAATACCAGGGATCGATCCAGGAATTGGTCTTTTTCCAAGACGATAGGTTTTTCCAATTGCGGGTTGCCATTCAATACGATCTGCCTCAATACCACCGATCCTTTCAACCGCATGACCATAACCGCCTTTAAGCGGACCGAATCGCCGGGGGATGCCGTATAATGATCGGTTTGCAATTCGAACCAAAGACCAGCACAAGCCCTGATCAGCTCTTTCACCGCTTTTGTTTTGACGCTTTTCCAATAAGGGTCGTCAATCGACTGGATGGCATCGTGTATTTTAATCAGCAAGGATACGGAAGCTGCCGGATCCAAGGGATCAAAACGGTCGATCGCTTCTTGCACCAATGGCGCTACTCTTTCTCCACCACCGACACGATCCCACGAAACATCGATACCTTCGAAAATATCATCCCCATAGTCGGCGCCTTCCCATTGTTGCAGGTACTCCAACCGGCTGCCCCTCTGCCTGGATGAGCCGAAGCCCTGGCTTTTATGCTGGCTCCTGCTTTCGGCAGCTATTTCTCCGTAGGATTTTCCGATCAATGGATTGTACATACCGATATCCGTTACCGTGATGGTATCATTCGATACCTTGATGTTTTTCAGGTCTTTTCGCCACCAGGAGCTGGTATTATGGAACAGCCGGGTGGCTTGCCAGGGGCTGACCTCAGACAAATGTTCGGGATATTTTTCCGGATCGGCCGCCACGTGGAAGGCTTTCCTGGCCAGTATAGCCGAAGCCGTATGGTGGCCATGCCCCCTCCGGTGGACATCCGGGAAACGGGTAATGATAACATCCGGCCTTAATTTGCGGATAGCCCAGACCACATCTCCCAGGATCTTTTCTTCATTCCAGATCGTCAGGGTTTCTTCCGGGGTTTTGGAATAGCCGAAGTCATTGGCCCGCGTGAACCATTGCTCTCCCCCATCCAGCCGGCGCGCTTCCAGCAGTTCCTGGGTCCTGTTAATCCCCATCAAAGGCCCATTTTCTTTGCCGACCAGGTTTTGGCCGCCGTCACCACGGGTGATGGATAAATAAACGGTACGCATGAGCTTTTCATTGGCCATATAGGCGATCAGACGGGTATTTTCATCATCCGGATGGGCTGCGACATATAATACGCTTCCCAAAACATTAAGCTTTTGGAGCGCTAATTGGATCTCTGCCGCATTCCAGGCTTTTTGCCGGGCCTGTAAGGTATGCATTGGGGGCAATGCCAGGATCAGGAAGGCGAAGAGGAGACTTTTCTTCAATAGGGCAAGGTTCATTATCTATATCTTTAGGATCTACGAAACTAACGAATCCCGGCCTTCTCTTACAGATATTTGTATTTTTACACTTCAAGCTCCGTGAATGTCCATTCAAGAAGATTGGTTCAAAACCTGGTTCAACTCTCCTTATTACCATATTCTCTACAAAAACCGGAATGCCGACGAAGCCAACACCTTCATCGGTAAACTCATGGCGCACCTGAAACCGCCACCCGGTGCCAGGATGCTCGACCTCGCCTGCGGTAAAGGCCGCCATGCGATTCAGTTGGCTTCCTACGGATATGCCGTAACGGGGATCGATCTCTCCGAACAAAATATTGCCGAGGCCAAAAAAAATGCCAGCGATACCGTAACATTCCTGGTACATGACATGCGGAAAACGGTTAAACCATCCTATTTCGATTATATCTTTAATTTTTTCACCAGTTTTGGATATTTTGAGCGGAAAGCCCATAATGAAGCTGTTATGAATGCCATCCGTGAATCATTGGTGCCCAAAGGCCGGGTGATCATCGATTTTCTGAATGTCCGGAAAGCTGTCCGGACCCTGATCCCCAAGGAGCACTTAACCGTTGACGGGATAAGCTTCGAGATCAGCCGGAAATATGAAAAAGGCGTTTTGTATAAGCAGATCGAAATCGAAGACCAGGGGCAATTTTACCGCTTCGAAGAACAATTGCAGGCTTTCCTGCTGGATGATTTTCAAGACTTTTTCATCCGCAATGGTTTGACGATCCAACAGTTTTTCGGAGATTACCGGTTGAATGATTTTGACCCCGACCGGTCGGACCGGTTGATTATTTTAGGAGAAAAGCCCTAATGCTCGAGTCATTGATACAGATCGACCACCAGCTATTTCACCTGATCAATGTATCGGGTCAACACCCGATTTTTGACGGGTTGATGCCCTTGTTGAGAAATAAGTATTTTTGGGGCCCTTTATACCTATTCCTGGTTGCTTATATTTTGTTAAATCATAAAAAAGAAGGCTGGCTTTTGGTGGTATTTGTGTTATTGGTGGTTGTTTGCACAGACCAATTCAGCAGTGGCCTGATCAAACCGTTGGTTCAGCGATTTCGGCCCTGTCATCAGCCGGGTATTCAACCCATTAATGTATTGGTACATTGCGGAGGCGGCTACAGCTTCATCTCCTCCCATGCCACCAATCATTTCGGCGTAGCCGTGTTTCTGGGTTTGTTGTTCAACAGGCCCTTGATCCTGGTCGCGTTCCTGGTTTGGGCGGCATCGATCGCTTATGCCCAGGTTTATGTCGGCGTTCATTTTCCGGCCGACGTTTTTGCGGGTAGCCTTGCCGGCGCCGCAATAGGCCATATCCTTTGGCGTGGGTGCCGGTCGCTGGTCCGTAAATATTATCCTCAATCCATTCTTTCCGCCGGAACATGAGCATCGGGAACTATATCATTCTATTCGGGCTGGCCTTTATCGGTGGCATCGCCGCGCTGCTCTTCAAAAATGCTAAAACACAATATATACACCTGATCCTGACCTTTAGCGGCGCTTACTTGTTCGGGATCTCGGTGCTGCACCTCATCCCCGAAGTATACGCCCATAACGGACACCATATCACCGGTATTTACGTGCTCCTGGGGTTCTTTATCCAGTTGTTGCTGGAACAATTCTCGAAAGGCATAGAGCATGGTCATATTCATCCCCCGGATAAACCCGGTTCGATCTATTATATCAGTACCATGCTGGGATTGTGTATTCATGCTTTCCTCGAAGGATTACCGCTGGCAAATCCTTTTGAGCTCAGCGACCTGCGGGAGCCTTTATTGTATGGTATCGCCTTTCATAAAATGCCCGCGGCATTCGCCCTGGTGAGTATTATCCTGATCTCTTCCAACAATAAAGTCCTGGCTATTTCCCTGCTCACCATCTTTGCACTCATGTCTCCTTTTTCCGCATTTTTTGCCGACCATTTTTTTGTCGCCACCTTAAAACCCTACCTGGATATTATTTTTGCCATTGTTATCGGTTCCTTCCTGCATATTTCGACCACGATCTTATTTGAATCGAGTTCCAAAAGTCATAAATTTAGCTTCTATAAGATCGGCGCCATCCTTGTAGGAGCCGGGATGGCTTTGCTGACCATTCATTAATTCTAATCATTCGATATTGAGCAAAATACCAACCATGGAATATACTTTTATCAATGTCAATCCTGCGATTGACGAACACATTGCACTGATCCAACTCAACCGTCCGAAAGAATTAAATGCCCTGAACCTGGAATTGATGGGTGAGATCCGGGAAGCCCTGAAAATTCTCGATGATGATGATTCCGTCAGGGCGATCATCATCACCGGCAATGAAAGGGCATTTGCCGCCGGGGCCGATATCAAGCAAATGTCCGGGAAAAGCGCCATCGATATGTTGCAGATCGACCAGTTTTCCACCTGGGATCAGATCAAAAAAACCAAAAAACCCTTGATCGCTGCCGTATCCGGTTTCGCGCTGGGAGGAGGCTGTGAGCTGACCATGCATTGTGATATGATCATTGCTTCGGAAACGGCACAATTCGGTCAGCCGGAGATCAAGATCGGTGTAATGCCCGGCGCCGGCGGTACCCAGCGTTTGACGAAAGCGATCGGAAAAGCCAGGGCCATGGAAATGGTATTGACCGGAAAATTCATCACTGCCGAAGAAGCCCTGCAAGCCGGCCTGATCAATAAAGTAGTGCCGGTTGAGTTGTATTTGGAAGAAGCGATCAAACTGGCCCGGTCGGTGGCTCAATTATCGCCGGTGGCCGTTGCCCTGGCCAAAGAAGCCGTTCTGGCATCTTTCAACACCACCCTCGACCAGGGCCTGCATTTCGAGCGCAAAAATTTCTATCTCTGCTTTGCTTCCGAAGATCAGACCGAAGGGATGGAAGCATTTGTAGAGAAAAGGCAACCGGCGTTTAAGGGGAAATGATGAACAACTAGCGTCCTGTCATCAACTAACGTTACTCCCAAATGGGATCTTGCCGGTTCACCTTTTTGCTCCTATCTTAATAGTGGGGATACTTCTAACCCAGATCCAAATATCCTCCGGGCGTGGGATCTACCAGTCCACCACCGTGATCCAACGGATCGATAATACCTGTAAACCCTAAAGAGAAATCATTATTAATGGTATCATCGGATCCTCCGGCATAACTGCTGATAAATCCGTCATTTCCGGCTTTTATACCGTTCATTTGTTGTTTGTCTAAAATTTCGAATTGATTTGTCATGATATTGATTTTTTATGGTGATGTCTGTAATTTTCAGGAAGGAGCTCCTGTACAGCTCAATTAAATATAAGCTCATAAAGCCCCCTTTCCAGAAAATTGTGTTGAGAAGCCTGCAATCAATGATAGCTGGCAAAGAACAGCGGATGAATGAATCGATCGGCTGACCCGATCTAAGCATGACAGGTGCATATTCTCGTTTGTAAAAATTGGTTCATTTTCGTATTATTGTTTGGTTATAGCTTGGTTACCCTTAAATACGTCAGTATTGCGTTAATATTGAGTCAAATTTACGTCAGAATTGACGCAAATTTGCATTTCAGTGTTTTGCCGGATGTTGCCAGGCTGTTGATTTCTAAAGCCTGAAAACAATTTCCTAATGGTCACCTCTACCTCAATCGCTAAAACCCGGCTACGGAAAGGGCTGGTATTTTTACTGGTATTAACAGCTTTCCTGGTCCCGCAAGATCATTCCGCCCAAAATTGTGACGTGCATGCTTCCCTGTACAGGGATACGATCTGCCAGGGGGATACCACGCATTTAAAAGTGTTACCGGCCGGTGGTGCGCAATGTATTAAGATCACTGAGATCGACCTGAACGATCCGGATATGCTGGAAATTCAAAATCTGGCCGGGCAAACCGTCGACGTCAACGGATGGACCGTCGCCATCAGCGATAATTATACCAATATCAACCAGGTCAATTTCGTCGAGCAAACCCTTACGGGTACTATGGCAGCCAATGATATTATTTACTGGACCGATGGCGGCATCAACAACTGGGGCAGCAATATGTTGTGGAACCCCGGGTCCTTTCCCAACTTCACCGGGTGGGCCATCATCATCGATGACCAGGGTAATATCGTTGATTTTGTCGTGTGGGGATGGTTGTCCAACGATATCCAAAATATGAATATAACGGTGAACGGATTCAGCATCACCATCGGCAGCGAATGGTCGGGAAACGGATTGAATACCGTCAGCGCCACTGCCGGATTTAGTCTGGCCAGGCAAGGCAATGAAGATAAAAACGATTCCACGGATTTCGCCATTCTCGCTGTCTCCGCCAACGCTACCAACCCGGGCATGAGCACGACCTTTGTGAATTGTGGCAGCACCACCTTCCCTCAAGTC
>JANQFB010000320.1 GCA_028278085.1 Chitinophagales bacterium | reverse complement strand
CCTTTATTGGTCATCTGTTGGAGGCTTGTGGATTCGCGAATCTCGCCCCTGCCGGAAGCAGGTATCGGGAATTACAGGTGGAGGAGATCAGGGCTATGGATCCCGATGTGATCATGCTTTCCTCCGAGCCGTTTCCGTTCAAAGAAAAACATATCCCGTCCATCCAAAGGATCTGCCCCGGGGCCAGGGTGCTCCTGGTAGACGGAGAGCTGTTTTCCTGGTATGGAAGCCGCTTATTGCTGGCGCCTGCTTATCTGAGCGGTTTGTCCGGGGAATTGATGCCCAAAGAGGCTTAAAAGTCTATAGATGCTAAATTGACTCAATTTTGCAGTAAATCTGACTTAATTTTGACTCAATTTTGACACAATGTTGTAAATCGCTCCAAATCTAATTTCATAAGTTGCCGTTAGCAATGTCAGCAGTGAAACAGCTTTACCAGGATGCGCTGAAGGCGGTCCAGCAACAACAATATCGATCGGCCGTCGGCTTGCTCGATCAACTGACACAGCTCGATGAAGGGCATGGTAAAGCCTGGTTGCTGAAAGGGGTAGCCTGGAAACAACTGCGGAATTTTACGGAAGCGCTACGGGCTTTTGACCGGTGCCTTCAGCAGGACCCGCAGGCTTCCGGGATCCTGAACCATGTGGCGGACTGCTATTATCATCTGGGAGATTGGCAAGCCACTGAAAAGAGTCTGCTCAAAGCCATCGATTCGAATCCGAATCCCGGTGATGCGATGAACAAGCTGGCCTACCTATACCAGGAAACCCAACAATATCCCCAGGCTTATCAAACCTACGAGAAGTTGACCCATCATGATGCTTACCGGGTGGTGGCCTGGCTGAATATGGGTATGGTGGCGCAGCAACTGAACCGGCCGCAAGCAGCGATCGATCATTACCGGAAAGTATTGGTATTGAACCCTTCCCATGGCGATGCTTATTATGCGCTGGGAACCGTTTATATGCAGATCAATGACTTTGAAAAGGCTATGGAAGCCTTGCAGAAAGCGATAAACCTGCAGAAAGATGATCTTGCTGCCCGGCTGGAGCTAATGGTTGCCCGGGCATGCGTATGTGATTGGTCGTTGTGGGAGCAAGACCGGGTGGGATTGGTAGAGATCCTCAACAAAATGATACAATCCCAACAGGGTGATCTCAGCAGGATCGTTATGGATATCAACTATTTCGACCTTCCCCCGGATCTGCACGGAAAGGTCGCTCGCCAACGGGCCGCTCAGCTTTCGCGCCTTGCCGGGAATAACCGTGTGGCGCCGGTGGCCAGGCATGAAAGGCTCCGGATCGGTTATTTATCACCGGATCTCCGGCAACATGTAGTAGGGCGTACCATTGGAGAGATGTTCCGCCATCATGACCGCAGCAAATTCGAGATCTATGCTTATTCATTAGTCGTTCCGTCCGATAAAGATCCGGTTACGGAATTGATCCGCCAGGGCTGTGATCACTTTGTGGATTGCGATGGCCAGCCCGCAGGGGAGATAGCCGCGAAAATATCCCGTGATCAGATCGATCTGCTCATTGATCTCGGGGGTTACACCACATATACCAAACCCGGAGTAATGGCGCTCCGGCCGGCCCCGCTGCAGCTTCATTTTATAGGCAATCCCGATACCATGGGCGCCGATTTTATTCCCTATATGCTTGCAGATCGGTGGCTGGTACCGGAAGGAGAGGAGGCGTTCTATTCAGAGCGAATACTATACCTGCCGAATGCCTGGGTGGGAGCCTTTGCATCGGAGGATCTGCCGGCAGTATCACGCACCCAATACGGAGTTCCGGACGACACATTTGTCTACAGCAGCTTCAATCATCCCAAAAAACTGGATCCGGTTACCTTCCGGCTGTGGATGGATATCCTCCGGTCGACTGACAATAGTGTGCTTTGGATCTATGCACCCTTGGATATACAGCAAAAACATCTGAAAGCGGAAGCCGGGCGCCACGGCATCGATCCGGACCGGCTCATTTTTGCCGGGCATACGGATTACCCCGAATATCTTGCCCGTATGTCACTAGCCGATCTTTTCCTGGATAATTTGATCTATACCGCCGGCGCTACGGCAGTAAATGCCCTGATGAACGGATTGCCCCTGCTGACCTGCCCCGGCAGGAATATGGTATCCCGTTTGGGGAGCAGTGTTTGTGCGGCTGCCGGCCTGGAACAATGGATCTGCGGCAACCCCGGTGAATACCTGGAAAAAGCGGTCTATTGGGGGCGGCATCCGGAAAAGTTAAGATCCTTTAAAAATGGGCTGGCCGATCAGGTAAAAGCCTCGAGCCTGGGAGACCTGCCCTCATTCACCAGATCTGTTGAAATTGTCCTACTGGAATTATGGGAATCCCTTAAAGCTACTCCCTAAGGTAGGCTACCTTTGATGTTGACCGGTTTCAATCTCCGGGGTTTTCCGTCCGGTCATCCGCCCAAAAGCTGGTACCGGGTATCGATAATGCCTTCCGGAACATATCCGTTTCCGTATTCAGGATCCCCGGCCGGTGCATATCCGGCAAGATCTGGATGTCGTAGATCTCATCCACACTGGCCTGGTACCTGATCTCACCTGCTACGGCCCCGGTAGGAAGATGAATGATCGTTACCCCGGCATAGTCGGCTTTTTGGGCAATGGGTAGGTCTATGAAGGTAGAGCTGTTTTGACGGAGTTTGGATAATCCGACGAACAGGTAGTCGCGGTAATAAGCCATCCCTCTGACAAATCCATCGAGTTTACGGATGACCTGGTAGCTCCCTTTCTCCGGATCGGCAGCGATTATTTCCCCGGAAGCGGATAGCAGCATATACAACTGACCATTGATCATCCTGGGAGAATGAGGCATCGGCAGATCACGGATGACCACTTCCGAAGAATCGACATCCATCACCAGACCTCCGGTGGTGATCGTAGCCCGCCACCCCTGGACGGTATCGTATTGTCCTAAAGCCGTCACATATTTGGGCTGGCCGTTGAGCATGGCCATTCCATTCAGATGGCACCGGTCTTCCGATGCCAGCGCTGAAATAAATGTGGGCTGCCACCGGGGAATGAAATGGTATTCATCACTGATCAGGCAAAGGCAGGAAAAAGAAGTATTGACGGCCCAGATCCCTTCCGTGCCGAAATCAATATCATGCATATCCACTTGTCCGGTATAATAGGTAGCTTGTGGGATAAATATGGCATCGTAGGTATGGGGCTGCTTAGGATAGAATGCTGCCAGACCAGGGTCGTTGGCCAGTAAGATAACCTCCTGCTTGGCTGCCAGGGCCATTTTATTCCCCTGTATCGCAATACCCATAGCTTTATTAAAAGTGCGCGGTAATTGCACTAAGCTGTTTTGATCTTTGGCGCTGATCAGTATGACTTTGCCGGCCTGGTAAGTGCTGATGGCTAGTGTACAATTCAATTGATGCAGCAATTCCGGGATCTGTGGCGAATAAGTGCAACTAAAAGGAGGGGGCGGTTGATAGCCGGTCGGATGATCCATGAAACAGGAATTTTCTATCCGTCAAAATAACAAATTTTTGTAGAACTGCTGATCGGAACTATGTTCTCCTCGCTATCAGGGCCAGGATAAGAGAGTAGATCAAACCCCCGATAATAGAATAGCTGATGCTTTGGTAAATATATGACCTCAAATTGAAGTAGGCTTTGGCATTTTCCATCGCTTCGTTCTCATCCAAACCCTCGGCCAGTGACAAGTTCCGGGTATGCTCGATCATCACCTGGAAATAATCCGGGTTGATGAGCTTGTGAAAGATCAACTGGTTGGCCGGAGAAAGCATGCCCGCATAAAGGGCAATGATAGCACCGGTTTTGAAGGCTTGCGCATAGCTCATTCCAGCAGATTGTCTTCGTTTATCCAGCATGCCCAGTAGAATACCTGCAGCCGGAATGACCATACCATAGATCATCGAGGCTTTGGCATGCCTGTCGATATTTTCATCATGCCAGCCTAACAGCATTTCGACGGTCAGAAACGCCAGCAGAGTTGCCGAGATGATCACCGCCCATTTAAATTCGATCTTCATGATTGTAAAATTAATCGTTAACCTCAAAATTCAGCGATTTTATAAAATTATCCTGTTGAATTATAAAAAAAACTATACCAATGGGTCGTAATGACCATTATTGGGTTGCATAATGTAAGCTGTCAACTAAGAAATCTAAATGGTCTTTCCAAGTCAGTCAATATTGGAGTCTGTATACAATAAATCACGGTACCTTGGTTGATGCAAGTCATTGTTAGGGACAATAAAACGAATTATTTTTGGTTACAGTTAATAAATAAAATGTATTGATTATAATAAAAAGATGACTATTATTGTAATCCTTTATGTTTACAACAATCGTACATCAAACATTAGAAGATAGAGATAATGCGGATCATGTGGAGGAGCAGGGCCCATTTGCTGTGGATGATATCAAGCATTCATACTTAGGTAGTGGGTATTATTTCTGGGATGATCATATTGAACTGGCTGAGTGGTGGGGAGAGTGCAGGATCAATGGAAACTATATCATTTGTGAAGGTGATCTTAAAGTGCCAAAAGAGCAATTTTTTGATTTGGTGGGTTGCCGAAAGGACCAGATATACTTTTTGGAAGTGATAAAAAAACTTAATCTCGGAAAATTGAAAATCGGAGCTATAATTGAGCTATTGAAAGATTTGGAGAGGAGACCTAACAAAAAAGGTATTTTTCCGTTTAAAGTTATCAGAGCTGTCGACATTTATACCCGGAGTAAGTATAACCAGGAAATTATGAAATTTGCTGAGAAGAGAAATGGCTTGGCAAACTTATCACCCATGATGATCATTTGCTTAATCAAAAAAAACAAGGTACTTTTGCCCACATATAGGATCATATATCCTGATAAATACGTACCGGATTAAATTTTTTTCGATGAAAGAAGGAAAAGTCTATAAAAGATCACTGGAGTTGATCGATCAATTCCTGGAAGAAACTTCAGCAGAAGAATTATCGGAGTTGATCGGACAATATGATTCGCTGAATATTGAGGGTCCCACTTTTGATCAATATTTAAGCGAATTTCATGATCAATTTGCAGACATATCAGCAGACACCAGTATCAGTGATGATGGAAGTTCGACTTGTATTGAAATAGTTGATATGGAGGAATTTTTGTATGATATTGAGGTAGAAATGAATAACTATTTTCCTCCGCCCCCCAAACATAATAATAAATCATATAAAAAAGACTCTGCAACTACTGCCGAGTCTTTTTTTTTAGTATAATTGTATGATGGTTGAAGCAGAAGAGGCAGCTTTTTCGTTTGATACTTATACAATACCAAGCTTTTCCTATAAAGAGTCGGGTGCAGATGACAGGCCATTACATATAAAATTCAATCCAAGCGGAAGATATATTCAAAAGGAAAGAAAGTTTGAGTTAACAGTTGAATTCAGAGCATACCGGAAGGGTAACAAAAGTAAGCCGATAATTAAAGTTACTTCAATTGGTATTTTCAAGTTTAGGGAGAAAATATCATCTAATGATATTCCCGACTATTTTTATGCTAATGCTCTGGCAATCATGTTTCCATATATTCGGGCGTTTATCAGTACTTTGACATTGCAAGCCAATATTCGCCTGATACGGTTAGATCTGCTCAACCTTTCACGACTCAAGCAGCCTTTGATGGATAATACCAAAGTTATTTAGTCACCGCTTAAACTTTTCAACCATACTTCCTCATGGAGTAAATCCGATAATTTTCACTTATCTAAATGAAATATGCGGTATTGGTAGGTAGATCTGGGATTTCTATGAATCAAAGTATCACAACGCGTCTGATCACGCCATGGTAGATCTTACCAAGTTAATGGGGACGAATTTAGCCTTCAGCACATTGCTGATCAGCCTGGGAATGTTTTTTTGTCACGTTACAGTTGCCCAGGAGATCGAGATCCTGACGGATTCTACTTACGGGGAATTCGACAAGGAAGCAAAGTTCATCGGTGGGAACAGGGCGCTGATCCGCCACCTGGAAGAAAGTGTTGTACTTCCTGTACGGGAAAGAAATGTCATCGCCCGGCAGGACCAACTCCTCTCTGTTTTCTTTGTGGTGTATGACGATAGTACGGTCAGCAATATAAAAGTCATGCGGTCGACTTATCCTGATGCGGAACGTTTTATCCTGAAGGCCCTAAAGGAAATGCCCAAATGGCAACCGGCTATGAAAGATGGTAAACCGGTTGATTCCAGGCTGGTCATGGCTATTCAATATGGGATCATGGATGGGCAGTTCACGATTACCGGACAGGGTAATTATTTTGTCCAGCGGACCCGCAAGACATTTTGGCTCAAATTTATTTTAACGGCCGGAGCCCTGGCGATCTTCTGGCTGCTTTTTACCAACCGGCTGTAAGGAGCCCTTTATCCAAAACCTACTTTTTTGTATCGACCTGGAGGCTCAGGCCTGCGGAGATCCGGATCTCATCCATGGCGATCATACCAAATCCGGGTGAAAAATGCAAAGCTTTCAGGTAGCGGAGGGAAGCAAACAGGTGAAAATTCGGATGAACGTAGTATTTGAGCCCTGTAAACCCGGAGATCACCGGCGCCGGCGGGCTGCTCTCTGCCCGGAACTCTGCCGATGGGGCCAGGTTCGACCGGGTAAATTGCAAACCTTGTTGTAAACCGAAAAATGGATCCAGGTTTCCTTTACAAAAATGATACACCCCTCCGAATAGTAAACTGTGGTTTTGGGTAATGGCACTGGGCTGGCCTTGATTACCCGTATGGAAAAATCCATCTCCCCGGATGGAGATCTTGTTTTCCGGAAAATATTCCAGGTATCCATGAAGGTATATATTGGTAACCGGCCGGTGGATCATAAATCCGGGCGTCAAGGTGAGGTTGGCTTCCAAAAGCCCGGAATTGGTTCCGTTTTGTGCGGCCAGTTCACCGCTAAGCAATATCAGGGGGATGAGCAATATACGGTTTACCATAGATCGGCTATTGTATAATTGGCACTGATAGTCCATAAAAGATGGCCTTCCAGGTCAACGCCATGATGATGTGACAGCTCTAAATGTCCTTCGTGTGCATGAGCGTCGATATCACCGCCCAGGTGGATCATGTACTGTACACTCGCGGATACATCGAAGGATCTGGTCAGGAGAATATGTGACCCGACCCCGGCTTGTATGGCAGAGCTCCATCGGCTGACCTGTAAAGACGGTTCCTTTACGGCGGTAACCTTGGTATAGTCAAAGCAATGACCGGCCTGCACATAGGGCTGCAGAAGAGCCTTTCTTCCCTCCGGTACCGGGAAAGGATAAAACAATACCGACCATCCGATATGATAATCGGCTCTGCCGGCAAGGTCATCGATATTGCTATAGATATAATCGGCAAACCATTCCGTATTGACCCGTTCATTCAGCCGGATCCGGAATTGGCCTCCCATACCGGCCCCCTGGTGATTCCAGCCATGATGACCGAATAAACTGAGGGTGCTGCGTGCACCTAATTGAAATAAACCTTCAGGACTTTTAGTTGGATGGGCTGGTGTTTGGCCTAGGAGCAGGGTGGGGATCAACAGCCAGCAAAAAAGCAATAGCCTTTTCGTGTTGTTTGGCATCGGACTATATAACTGAAGCCCATTCGGAATTATTGTTTACCAGCCGGAAAAAATTTACAAGGGTGGAGAAATGGCTTCATCCCATCACCCTGAAAAGCTCTTGG
>JANQFB010000307.1 GCA_028278085.1 Chitinophagales bacterium | reverse complement strand
CGCGGTCCTTGTTTACTTTTCGCGATAGTGTTGCCCGGATCCCTGTCCGCCTGGTTATGGGAGGAGAATATCAATATGAAAACAACCTGCTGAAGGAATCCGATAATGAGGAGGGCGCTGCCGGAGCATTGTACCGGGACAGCGAAACGACATCCGGCCACTCTGTCCTGTTCGGGCAACTTACCCTGGATCTTCCCAAGGGAATAATTGCTACGGCAGGGATCAGCTATAACCGGTTGAGCTATGATCATACGGATCTGTTTACCGCCGATTCCATTGACTTTTCCGGTAAACGATCCTTCGAGCCGGAATGGCTGCCGCGGTTCGGCCTGGTTAAAAAGATCGGTAAGTTTTGGGCCTGGCATGGGAGTATCGGCCAGGGAATTTCTCCGCCGAGTATCTGGGAGGTCTCCAATCCCGACGGGTCGATGAATTTCGACCTCGAGCCCGAAAAGGGAACGAACTATGAGGCAGGGGTCAGGGGGAGTCTATTGGACCGGAAGATCGCTTTGGATGTAACAGCATTTTGGATGCCGCTAAGGCAATCCATTCTTCCGGTGGACCTCCCCGGCGGGCTTCCGATTTTCGAAAACCGTGGGGCTATCGATCAATCGGGGGTTGAATCCATGATGACTGTAGTGCTTCATGAAAATACGAAGAGCTGGCTTACGAATGTCCGCCTGAAATTCAGTCATACCTATCACCGGTTCAGGTTCGTTGACTATCAAAAAGACGGCCAGGACCATAGTGGCAACAAGGTGACCGGTGTTCCGGAAGAAATGGGATCCGCCGGCTTGGATATGGAAACAAAGGTTGGCTTGTCTGCTTTTGCTGCCTTTCGTTTTGTCGGTGAAACACCCATCAATGATGCCAACACGGCCATAGCCGATCCGTATACCCTGATCAGCGCCAGGATCGGTTACCGGAAATTATGGCGGGAAAAGTGGTCGGTAGATCTTTATGTTGGTGGCAATAATCTCGCGGATACCGCCTATAGTTCTTTTCTCCAGTGGAATGGCTTTGGCGGGCGTTATTACAACCCGTCGCCTACCAGGAATTTTTACGGGGGGATCGGGCTGGGATTTCAGTTTGAATAACCTAATCGATAGATGGCAGAGGGTTGGTGCCGATCTAAAATTTGAAGGTTTCCCGGAAAAAATTTTATTGAAACCTATCCGTTCATCACATCCGCCGGGCGATATGCATGTACCCACTCCGTTACCCGTTGAAGGGTGGAAACTTCTGTCGGCGGTAATACCCCATGCCCGAGGTTGAAGATAAATCCCGGCCGGTCGATCCGGTCCAGCAATGCATAGATCCTTTCTTTGAGCAGTGGTTCCGGGGCAAAGAGCAGGGTAGGGTCGAGGTTTCCCTGAACCGCTACTTTATACTGCAGTCTTTTCCAGGCTTCGGGCAGGGAAGTTTTCCAATCGATACCGATCACATCACCGCCGGCTGCCTGCATACGCTCCAGCAGATGACCTGTATGGACACCGAAATGGATTACCGGAACCGGTAAGGTTTTTTTGAGCCGTCCAAACAAATCGCTCATATACGGAAAAACATAACGGTCATAATCTTGCCTGGACAAATGGCCTACCCAACTGTCGAAGATCTGTAAAGCCTGTGCGCCATTGTCGACCTGGTAAGTCAGGTAAGCGGCCATCCCGGCGACCAATTTTTTCATGAGCGAAGCCCACATCTCCGGCTCTCTGTACATCATCGTTTTGGTGTAATGGAAGGATTTGGACGGTCCGCCTTCTATGATATAGCTGGCTAGTGTAAAGGGTGCACCGCAAAAGCCGATCAGCGGAACTTTAAGGGCTCGGCTGAGGTTCCGGATGGTTTCTCCGACATAAGGCAGGCTCTCCGCAAAATCCGGGATCCTGATAGATTCCACATCTTTCACGCTTCTGACAGGATTTGGAATATGCGGCCCCTTATTGGGAAGGATCTGATTAGGGATACCCATCGGTCCGATAGGCGTCATGATATCGGCGAATAAAATAGCGGCATCGACATTCAACTGGCGAACCGGGAGCAAGGTAACTTCCGTGCAAACCTCCGGCCGCTCGACGATCTCGGTCAGGCTGTATTGCTGCTTGATCTTCCGGTATTCCGGCTGATACCTGCCTGCCTGACGCATAAACCAGACCGGAATATGGTCGACCGGCTCCATCCGGCAAGCCTTCAGGAAAGTATCGTTGAAGTCAGGAGTAGTGTGTGGTGTGCTCAAGTGGTGGCCGTTTTTTGTTGTTTAAGGCTTCCAGCGAAGGCTTTCAGTGTTGCCTCAACTTCCTTGTCCGTGTGTTGTATGGAAATAAACCGGGCTTCGACCGGGGTGTTGAGGGTGTTGGTCATGTGGGTCTGCAGGCCGCTGGCGCCGGGCGCTCCCGGGCCGGCGCCGGCCCCGCCGCCGATGGT
>JANQFB010000297.1 GCA_028278085.1 Chitinophagales bacterium | reverse complement strand
TTCGCCACAGGATCCCTTTGGAAGAATTCCCTCTGACCACAATATCATTGTTGCCTTCCAAATTCGGAACCACACCCGCAAAACCGGAAACCATACGAGCCGGATCGTTGATACTGCCGGCATAACGTTTGGTTTCTTCGACCGTAAAAGCCCGCGCGCTGACGGTGGCCATTTCATTCAATACATCGGCTTTGCTTTTTTTGGCCGTTACTTCTATGGCCTCCATTTTGATCACCGATTCCACGATCTCGAGGGTCAACACGACTTCTTTACCGCTGCCCACCAGCACATTGGGTATGATCTTATCTTCATAGCCCAGGTAGCTAACCTTGATATTTACCCGGCCTACCGGCACCTTATCGATCCGGAATTTACCATCCAGGTCGGTAACGGAGCCCAAAAAGGGTTCTGATTCGAGGATAATCACATGAGCACCGATGGCAGGGGCCTTGGAATCCTGGTCGATCACCTGGCCACGGACGGTTTGGGTTAGGGTCTGGGAAAATATGGTACCCGGCAAAGTGAGGCTAAGGAATAGCAGGTTAATGGTTATCAGCTTCTGACAATTGATCATTGGTTTCATAGCATGGGTTTTGTTAGTTTAAAAAAATCCGATCTCCAGGCTAAGGCCCGGATACATTTTAATATTTGTGTTGGTATAAGTCTGGTCAAAAATGGTAAAGGGGGCGATCGCGGAGCTCCGGGAGATATTTTCTTCATCCCGGATATCGGACACCAAAACATTAAAGGAGGGGCCGGCAGCCATGACAAGCTTGTCGTTTATCCGGTATTCAACCCCCAAAGACAGTTTATTCAACAGGTTCAGGCGGGTTTGATATTCATTGATCTCATGTATCTGGTAGCTGATGCCTTCCAGGTGCATCCCGGTTTTCTTGCCCAGGGCAAAAGCTGAGCCAATACCGTATCCGTATGCCCATAGTGCCCTGGCGTTAGTAGGTTTTGCACCCACCGAAAGGATGTTGTAAAATGCCCGGGTACCGGTTTTAAAACTTACCGTCGCATACAAAGATTCATTACCACCGACCACCAATTGATGCACACCGTTGCGGACAATACTTAAAAATCCGATGGATAAACCTTTACCGATCGAATCCGTGTAATTGAATAGACCGATCTGTGTTCCATTCAAGGCCTTGGTATAATTTAAAAAACTGCTGAGCTGGAGGCCGTCCGTTTTACCGGTGGTGATATTGGCAAAACCTCCGATCTGGGCGCCATGGGTATTACCGTTCACCACGCCCGAGAAACCGGATACTTGGATGCCCTTCAGGTCGGCATTCACAAAATTGGCGAAACCCGAGGCCTGGATCCCGTCAAAAGTACCGAGTGAAACATTGCTGAAACCGGCAAACTGCCCTCCTTGCATCTGTTCGAGCACAACATTGGCATAGCCGGCAAACTGAACACCCCGGATGCTTCCGCCGACCAGGTTGGCAAAGCCGGCAAATTGGGCCCCGAAAGCATTGCGATGAATGGTGTTTATCATACCTCCCACTTCTATGCCTTCCAGGCCACCGGCATACCCGGCAATGATATTGACAGATAAGCGATTGGTTACCTGGCCTGACTCCAAACCATTGGTGCCCATCGGGGTAATAAAGGAGATCTGAAAGGGTCGCCACAGCAAAGAGTCTTCATGGGCCTGATCCTTTACTTCGGAAGCGCCCGCCTGATAGATGGCCAGGCCAAGTACGGCAAAGGTTAGTATTGATCGGGTTAAATGTCTTTTCATAGCGTAGTTGGTTTTATGCGTTTTTTTGGTTGTTATAATAGAGAGACAACCGGGATCGGGTTTACCCTTACGTGGAATGGGAATTTTTTTGTGGGGTGAGAAATTCATCCCGTCGAACCATAGTTAAGCTTCTTTATTAATAGCTTTACATTCGGCATATGTAAAGCCTTGACAAAAAAAACGGGAAGCCTTGGCATTAGCAGGGAGCAGGAACTATGATAATGTCATAATTTATGTTATATTTAAAGTATAAATTGCCGTTAACAATCATCATGAAAAAGCAATTTATATTATTGATGTTGCTGATTTTATGCGGGGTGCTTACCTATGGTCAGTGCAACCCGACCCTGGTAGATCTTTGCGGAACGGGGCTGGAAGATTTTAAGCTGATCAAGGTATTTCCGGTTAAGATGAAAAAATCACGGAAAGGCAAACATCCGGAGGCTTACTTTTCACTGACCTTTAATAAAGATAAAGTTTACAAATTAAGCGCTTGCACGGATTCCACGTCCACCGGGGAAATGGTCATCGATCTTTATGGCAAATCAGGCCACATCAGCAGCACCTATGATGAACGCACGGGTGAAAATCTATCCGGGATCTTATACAAATGCAGCAGCACGGCCAGTTATTATATGACCATCAAATTCACCAATACCAAGGAAAATTGCGGGGTTTGCCTGCTTTCGTTTTTAACGGCGGAAGAAACCCGGGAGTGGTACGAAAAATAGTACAGCCCTTTACCAGGTGAACCCGAGGCCAATTTTACCCCCTGCCCAGAGTTTGATGTTCGTTCGCGGGCCGATAAAATCATCTGTGAAGGGTTCGATCGCCAGTCCGTTCGGGAGGGCGCCGTCATAGTTTTCAGCCACCCGCATCAGTTGCATATTCAGCGAGGGGCCGGCATTCAGGCGAAGATGACGGGATAACTTGACCGACAGGCAGGTGGAAAGGCTGCTCATCATCATAATATCCGTATCTTTTTCCTCATCCAGCACGCCGTAGGAAAGGCCTTCGATCGGTAGATCCAGGTTTTTCCCTAGTTTGATAAGGGTACCCAGGCCGTAACCATAGGCTTTGATCGGGAAAAAGTTCTGTTCCGGCCGCAGACCAAAAGCGAAAATATTATAGACTTTACGGGATCCGGTGCGAAAGGCAACATGTCCGAGCAATGATTCGGTAGCCGCAAGCTCAAATTGATGGTATCCTTTCAGGATATAATTAAAAAATCCCAGGGTTACACCCTTTTCCAGGGTATCGCTGACATTGATAAAACCCAACTGCATCCCGCTCACAGCCCGCGCTTTATTAAAGAATCCGCTAACCTGGATCCCTTCCAGGTCACCTGCCGCCCAATTGGCGAATCCGGATAGCTGTACCCCCTCTACCCCATGGCTGAAATTAAAAAAACCGCTAACCTGCCAACGCTTGATATTTCCCCGGGCGAAATTGGAAAATCCGGCCATTTGAACACCGGTAACATCCTGTGTGGCGATATTATTGAAGCCCGCAACCTGCAGGCCCTTTAACGGCCCTTTCAAAACATTGTTAAATCCGGCTAATTGTACGCCGTTTAACGAATCCAGCACCACATTATTGAATCCTGCGGCCTGAAGTCCCTTTAAGGAGCCCAGGTTGTTATTGAAAAAGCCGGCGATTTGCATGCCCCGGGTATTACCCCCGACAAGGTTACCCAATCCGGCCGCCTGGAATCCGGACACATCCGTCCGGACAATATTCAACACGCCGCCTACTTCCATGCCTTTTACCCCGGCGGCATACCCGGCGATCATATTGACCGAGATCTTGTTGATCGTCAGGCCACTGACTTTTTGATTGGTACCGATCAGGGGTAAAAAAGAGAACTGGGCGGGTTGCTCATGGTAAAAGTTGAGGTTCTCCACCTGGGTGATCATATCACGGGCGACCATGAACCGGACGATCGGAAGGGAATCCACCGGGCTGGGAAGTGGGAGGTCCGGCGTCAGGGTTATCGCCTCCAGGGGTTCCGTCACTTCAGGTATCTTGTTCAACGGGATGTTGATCGACTGGTCCGAAACTGGTTTGATCACAATTACCGTATCCAGGTACTCGGATTTGCTGAAGCTGAGTTCCAGGAACTGCTGGCGGGAAGATACGATCAGGCTGTAAAAGCCCTGCTCATCGGTGAGCACGGAATGATGCTCGCTCAACTCATATACGCTGGCATTTTTGATCTTTTCGCCGGTGATCGCATCGACAATATAACCGCTGATCTGGTACCGGGTCTTTTTTTCTTTTTCAGGCTTCCTGGCCAGCACCGGTTGTTTGGCCGAAAGGATCACATAATTACCCCGGACCTTATAGGCGATCTGCCGGCCAAACAAGGTATCCAGGACTTCCCGAACCGGGACCTGCAGGAGACTCAGGCTAACCTGCTGCTTGTCATCGATCAAGGCGGCGTTGTAGGCAAAGCTGAAGTGCCCGGCTTCCTCGATCTTCTGCAAAACGCCATCGAGGGTTTCACTTCTGGCTTCGAGATCGATCTTGCGTGAGAGAAGGTGATCCTGGGCTAGCAAGGGCAGGTGATACAGCAACAAGCAGCCCAAGGCCGTGTGCATGGCCCAACCGGTTAAATGCTTAGCACCCATCTCCGGTTAACTCAATCTTACGGTTGTTCCTGGTGATCGTCAGATCGAAGGTCATAGAAATGATATCCAGGATATTGTCGATCGATTCATCCTTAAAGGTGGCCGACAATTGACAGGATTTTAAAGCCTCGGTTTTAATATCGATCTCCACGGCATAGAGGTCATTAAGGATCTCCACCACCTTGTCAATTTTTGTCTTTTTGAACACCAGCGTACGCCCCTTCCAGAACAAAAAGCCCGGATTATTGTTGGCCATTTTCCGGATCTTCTTATCCTTCTTCTGATAGATCCCTTTTATACCGGCTGTCAGGACCTCGGTTCCCGCATCACCGGCAGTCATTTGCACCGTTCCCGATTGAACGGTTACCTCCACCAGTTCATTGGCCGGATAGGCGCTCACATTAAAAGCGGTGCCTACCACCCTGATCTCTGCGCCCTTGGTCCGGATAATGAAGGGCCGGCTGGTATCTTCGGCCACCTCGAAAAACGCTTCCCCGGAGAGGCTGACTTCCCGGATATCCGACGGGAATACCGCCGGGAATTCAAGGGACGACTGTTTGTTCAGGTCAATAAGGGTGCCGTCCGACAGGGTATCCGAAACCGGTTGCGCGGTCGATCGAAGGTGGGTGATCATTACTTCCTCCGGCTGATCGGTCAGTTGCCAGATCATGGTCGTTAAGCCGACGGCTGCCACCAATACCGCAGCGACTTTCCACCATATCTTAAGGATCGACCTCCGGCTTTGCAGCATTTCAATGTTTTTTCCCGCAGAACCTTTGGCGGTGTCTTGCATCCGGCTTTTGACCTTTTGCCAACCCGATTCCACGTCGGGCATATAATCCCGCTGCCTGGAAGAAGCGGCAGTCCAGATGGCGGCAAACCGGTCAAAATATTGGCTGTTGGCTTCGGATGCACCGATCCATTCCGCCACTTCCTGACGCTCGGCCATGGTGCATTCTCCGGCCAAATACCTGGCCAGCAAACGATCTATACGCTCTTTTGAATATTGATCCATCTCCATTTATTGTGACAACTGATATGGATGTTACCCTTATTCATGTATCAAAAAAAATCCAGGTTAGGTATAATACCGTTCCAATGATCAACGGAAGATATTCCTGCAAGGCCTCCCGCAGGATCCGCAGCGCTTTTCCCATCTGTGCCTCCACTGTCTTGATGGAGATCCCCGTTTTTTCGGCAATTTCACGATATTTCAATCCTTCCATACGGCTCATTTCAAAGATCTTTCGGCATTGCTCCGGTAACTGACCGATCGCCTCGCCGATCTTTTCTTCCAACTCCCCCCGGATCAGGCTATCTCCCCAATCTTTTTCCGTTCCTGTAGCATAAGTCTCAGCCTGGTGAAGGGCAACGATCTTCAGATGCTTCAGATGATTCAGCGCATTATTTCTGACGGCCCGGAACAAATACGACCGGAGCGAAGTATGCACCTCGAGCTTTTCCCGTCTTTCCCAAAGCTTAACAAAAGTTTCCTGGACCAACTCTTCCGCCGTTTCCGTTTCCGGAACATAGGTATGCGCATAATGGCACAGCGGCTGGTACAATTCCCGGAAAAGCGCTTCAAACGCTGCTTCATCACCCTGCCGTATCGGGTTAAACTGATCTTTGCCTGGGGAGTTCAAGTGGGGATGTTGGGATTTACAAAGATTTTCATGGTTGAAAGCCGGTTTCAAATTTACGGGTAATATGCTGATTAGGAAATCGGCCATACCTACAACGGCATCCGGGCAAAGATTGTGATTAATCTTTAACACATAAATAATTGGTCAATTACCCATAACGAATAGAGAAAACGTTCCTATGTAAATTTACGGGATCCCGTTGGGACGATTTTTTGATTTAAAGGAGCAAAAATCATGTTTGTCGAAAAAAAAATGGGGTTAGTCGAAAAAGATGAATCCTTAAGCGAAAAAACCATTTGATATATGTTTCTTTGCGCTATTTTCACACAAGTATTTACCGAGAGCCCCCAAGCAACGAGCTAAGAACTAAACCTGAAAAAATGAAAATTAGTATTATCACGGCCTGCTATAATAGTCAAGATACTATTGAAGATACTCTCCAATCGGTTCTCTCCCAAACCTACCCTGATATAGAATATATTGTTGTCGATGGTCAATCCAAAGACGGTACCATGGACATCATTAACAAATACGCCGATCAAATCGACCATATCATCTGTGAACCGGACAAAGGTATTTACGACGCCATTAATAAAGGCATCAAATCCGCTACCGGCGACATTATCGGGTTACTTCATTCCGACGATGTATATATGAATGAATTCGCCGTAGCGAAGATGGCCGGTGAATTCAAATCCAAGAATGTCGACAGTGTATATGCCGACCTCATCTTCGTCGACCGGAACAATATCAATGTAACCAAGCGATACTGGAAATCCGCTAATTATGTTAAAGGCTTGTTCCTGAAGGGATGGATGCCCGCACATCCGACATTCTTTGCCAAAAAGAGCCTTTTTGATCAATTAGGCCAATACAACCTTAAGCTTTCACAATCGGCCGATTATGAGCTGATGCTTCGCTTCCTGCATAAGTACGGTATCTCCACTTCTTATGTGCCGGAAGTGATCATAAAGATGAGATTAGGCGGCAAAAGCAACTTCTCTATTTTCAACCGTATCAAAGCCAATCTCGAAGACCGTTTAGCCTGGGAATTGAACGACCTTCAGCCAAATTTCATGACCCTGATCAAAAAGCCCTTATCAAAAGTCGGGCAGTTTGTTGAGATCCCGCAAGTCCAGCCAAATGTTTCCCAATATTTCCGGTTTCCCCAGGTCAGGTTATCCGGTTGGTTGAACACTTTCCTCTGAGCCCTATTGGCGCCCTTCCATCTTATTTCGCAATAATTGAATATACTCTTGGGGGATAGCTATGCCCCTGGCGCCTGCCTGTTTGGCAAACCGGAAGGCATTCGGATAATCGCCCGTTTCGTAATAGGCCATCGATAGATTATAATAAGCCAGCTTGTAATCCGGATCGCGGGATAGCACGAACTGGTAATCTTTGATCGCCTTATCGAAGGCTTTTTGTTCAAAATACAGGTTTCCGCGGTTCAGGTATGAAGGCAGGTGGCCCGGCGCTTTCCGGATAGCCGTTTGATGGTCCTTTTCCGCCAGGTCAAAATTGCCCAGTTTCTTATAAGCGATCCCACGGTTATTATAAGCGTCGATGTGATCCGGTTCCATCCTGATCAGCGTCGAATAATGTTTGGTGGCTTCGGCAAATTTTCCGGCCTGTTGATACAGTAATCCCATTTGATAATACACCGCGGGATAATCCGATTGTAAGGATAATGCCTTTTGATAATCTTCAAGAGCCAATTGGAGCTGTTGGGTTTCCTGGTAGTATTTGCCCCGGCCAAAGTAACCGCCGGCATAGCCAGGCTTCAAAGCGATCACCTGGCGTAGATCGGCCAATGCTTTCTCCGGCGCACCGTTTTCCTGGTAATAGGCCGCTCGGTTGGCATAGGCGATAGCCGAAGCAGGGTCGGTTTTCAACACATCCGACCATAAGGTTTCACTGTTTTCCCATACGGCTATCCGGTTCCGGGTGAGTAGCGCAAACAGCGCCAACCAACCGACGAGCAGGAAGCGCATGAGGTACATAAATGATGTCCTGCGCTTCCAGGGTACCCGGTTCCTGAGCCAGATAAACCCACGCCCGGCTAGAAAAAAGATCCCGACAGCGGGCAGATAGGTATAGCGATCGGCCATCATCGCTCCTCCCACCGGAAAAAACTGCAAGACCAGGATAATGGTGACGGTAAACCATGCAATGGCGAATATCAAAGCCCTACTGGCACGGTAGGTTATGACCAGGAAAATGATCAGCAGAGGGATGAGCCAGGATAAATAATAATAGGCCGGCAGCCATCCGTCGACAATCGCGGGGTAATCGTAAAAGGCCGATAAGTTAACGGGTACCAGGGCCT
>JANQFB010000262.1 GCA_028278085.1 Chitinophagales bacterium | reverse complement strand
CAGCAAGCCTGACCAACTCCTCCCCTTCGTTCACCTTTTTGCCGATGGATCTGTTGATCCAGGTGATCACGCCTTCCTGTGGCGCTTTTACCTGGGTCTCGTTTACTTTCTTGCCGAGCTCTTTGAGTTTTTTATCTTGTATCTGCACTTCCAGTTCAAGGTTGTATTTTTCTTTGGGCAGCGACTTTTTTTGAAAGGCCAATTCGTTTTCCAGTTTCCTTTTTTCCCACCGGGCTATTTCCAGTTTCATCTGGGCCTGCTCCAGGTTTTCGGCCGAAGAGCCACCGATGCTTTGCAGATTTTGCTCGTCCCTGAGCAGTGATTCCAGGTTATTCAGGCGCAAGCTCATGATGGTGTCGTCCGCTTCCAGGTCCTGTAAGTTTTTGTCATACTTCAGTTTGAGGATGCCCACATTATTTTTTTTCAATTCCAGTTGGTTCCTGAGTTGCTCATAGTTCAACCGGGTAATTTCCGCATCAAGCTCCAAAATGAGGTCACCGGTCCGGATTCGGTCTCCGTTCCTGAAATGGGCAGCTTTTATATCCGCTGTAATGGGAGCATTGAGCAGTACCTCGTAAGCCGGGAGGATCAGGCCTGAGGCGCTTACGGTACTTTCCATATCACCTAGCTCTATCGTAGCTATCCGGAAATCATCTTTTTGAGCGGATGGGCTGATAAAGGTTTTCAGCAACCAAAAAGCCAAAAGGAGCAAGATGGGGATCAGGGATAACCGCCACCATCTTTTGCGGCGATCGTTGCGTTGTTCTCTTTCGGAAATAGGACGGTCCATATTTGATCAATACAATTGGACCAATAAAGTGCCATTCCCATGCCAAAATATAAATCATTGAAAATCAACGCTTAGAAAAATACAGGGTATTTCAAAAACGAACATCGTGTTCGGAAGTGGAACGGTTTTCAGGATAATAACGGATACGGTGGTATGGGTGTACAGGATCGAGCGAGATCAAGTAACTTTTTCATGGCCTTGGATATATGCTCACGCGAGAGGGTATTTGTTAAAATGTTATAGACAATGCCTGAAATTCCCGGCGCTGTTTTTTCGCTTGGGCCGGCTATATTTAAAACCGTGGGATCAATTCGGGTCAGCCATTCCGGAATTTTCACCATTACCTCAGGATCATAAGGATCACAAACCAGGAATGGCTTTTTCATCCGGGAACAACAGGTTTTTGTCCACCGGGTGCCCGGATCCTCCGCAAGTAATGGTTTGGGTTCGAATATCAAGGTAGCGTCGGCATCTCTTACATTCCATTCGGTACGCTGCGAACGAGGAATGTCAGGCCTGCTGCTGCCCTGTGGCGTAGGTGTAAGTGGGTACGGAATAGGTCCTTCTTCCGATAAGCGGTCAGGAGGGCACCATCCGCCAATGTCGAATCCCAACTCCTGCGCTACTTTTAGAGCGGCCTGATCAACGCCGGTCTGTCCACCGGAAATTATCTTCCGGAGGTTTTTCATGGGGCCCAAACCATTTTAGTCTTGTTTGATCATCACATAGCTGCCACCCAAAGTACCGTTGATATCCACCCGGCAGAAATACAGCCCGGCTGCCAGTGAAGAGCCATAAGTATCTTTTCCATCCCAGGTAAAGCGATGTGATCCTGCATCCATGTATGTTTCCTTCCATAAAATTGTGCGTCCGAATACATCGAAAACGGTAAGGTTTACCTGTGCCGGATATTTCAATTGATAGGTAATATATGTGGCCGCCCGGAATGGATTCGGAAATACGATAACTGCGCCCGGGTTTTGAAGATCATGCACCGCAGATAAGGGGCAATAGTAGTGGTCATAATAATCGAAAACTTTGTTAAGCACGGAAGAAAAGGTAGGTGTTTCATGCGGTTCACGGTATTCCGGAGCTACGGCATAAGGATAGGAATGGCCCTGGCCACCCGCAGCGTCGCTATGTAAAACGGCAAAATTACCATGCAGATCCAGTTCATGTAATTTCTCAGCCGTTCTCAGCACCAGCCGCTCATAACCCCATTCATCATTCGCATGAGGATGATTATGTTCAATACCCACTTCCCAGCCAAAACTTTGTACAAGATCGAAGGCTCCGGAGTCTGACAATTCCGACCAGCCCGGCGCACTTTCGAATAACAATGAATCTTCCCAATTTTTGTTGAATTCTATCCGGATACCTCCGAAATTCAGGTGATCATAGCCATTGGAATCATTCATCATGGTATGATGCAGCGCAGCATAGGCATCCTGCCAATCGAGTGCTTTAATATGATCCCGCCTTTGCAGCATGGCATCCCCGAGATAAAATTTCATCTCCGGGTATACCTGATGAACACCTTTCATATATTCCAGGGCGCAGTAAACATTATTTTGTAACCGCCGCTTCCAATGACCGGATAAAACGCTCTGCAATTTTACCTGGGTCACACGGTATCCATCGGTGAAGAGACTGTCGCATACACTATTGATCAGACCCAGGGTATGCCAGACAAGTTTCAAACCGAAACTATCCTGCGGGTATGGGATCGTATCCATGCCATCGGTAGTGCCATACATGTCCCAGGGTACAAAATCACCCTTCGATCCGACCGTATGTATTTGCAGTTCGACCTCATGTTCGTGTAAAACGGGTAAAATCAATGCCAGGTAGGCCTTATAAAGGTCCACGGTATCCATGGTTCCACTAGGATCAAAATGATCTTTCAGGGTTACCAGGAACTTGGCCCCCATGCCCTGAGGCGCACCAATTTTAAAAAGATTTTCATGGACGGAATACACATCCATATGATCCAGGCACTGGCTCCATTCCTCATGATCGATCCACCTGGACAACATATCCGGAGCAATTTCATTGATACTGTCGCCATTGCTATCAAAATAGTCATCGTGTTGGAACCAGATCTTTGGCCGCAGGTCACAACTGTCGACCTGGCCAAAGATGTCCGAACAAACGAAAATAAATAAGGTGAATAGGAATGCCTGCTTTATGAACGCCCGGTTATGCTTCCCTGCTGCTTGTTTACGGCAAAGTGTCGTTTAAGTTATGGACAAAAGACCAGCTATAAAAACCTTCGGCGCCGGGGTTGGGACAGATGTGGATCTCCCGTTCGGCAGCATCGAGATTTACGGAAATGGTCCGGTAAGTAGTCGCCGCTTTTGCACCTCGGTGAAAAACACGATCCCAACAAAATATTATTCCCATAAAAACCCTTATATTCATGCTCCCTATTTGCCCACAAATAAGCTCCACTATGATCAACAATCGATTGTCCGGATATTGGATGTTTATTTTGCTGATGCTGATCGGCCAGGCCCCGCAACTCTATGCGCAGGAAAAACCGATCGCTTTCACCGGCGCCAGGATCTATCCCATTTCGGCCCCGGCCATCGATAATGGCGTTGTTGTCATGCACCAGGGAAAGATCACGGCCATTGGCCCTGTGCAACAAGTAAAAATTCCCGAAGGCGCTACGGTTCACGATGTAAAAGGCAAAGTTGTGATGCCGGGTCTTGTTGACACGCATTCGCACCTGGGACAACCCTGGTCCGGTGATGCGTCCACCCCACTCCATCCTGACAACCGTGTATTGGATGCTGTCAATGTGGGTAGTGATGATCTGAATAGAGCGCTGGCCGGAGGCCTTACCACCTTGAATATTATGTCGGGATCCGGGCATCTGATGAGCGGCCAGACCGTTTATATCAAACTCCGGGAAGGCAAGATCATCAATGACTTGGTTTTCTGTGAAGATCTCAATAACGACGTTTGCGGAGGCATGAAAATGGCCAACGGTACCAACTCCATGCGTAGCAAGCCTCCATTTCCGGGCAGCCGGGCGAAATCAGCCGCATTAGTTCGGTCGCTGTTTGTGGAAGCTCAAAACTACCGCCAGAAGCTAGATCAGGGGAAAAAGGATCCGGAAAAAATGCCGGCTCGCAATATCCGGCTGGAACCGATCATCGAGATCATGGAAGGCAAAAGAGTCGTTCATTTTCACACCCACCGCCACGACGATGTGATGACCGCCATTCGCTTGTCACAGGAATTCGGCTTTAAGGTGGTCCTCCACCACGTCAGCGAGGCCTGGAAGATCGCCGACGAGATCGCCAAAGCAAAAGTATCTTGTTCCCTGATCCTGGTCGATGCCCCCGGAGGCAAGCTGGAAGCAGTCGACATCCACCCCAAAAACGGCAAGGCGCTCGAGCAAGCAGGCGTTTTGACCGCCTTCCATACCGATGATCATATAACGGATAGCCGCTTATTCTTTAGAATGGCAGCTATTGCCGTGCGGGAAGGGATGTCGAGAGAAAAGGCCCTGGAAGCGTTAACCCTGGCTGGTGCGAAAATGATGGAACTGGATCACCGGGTAGGATCGCTGGATCCGGGCAAAGATGCCGATATCATCGTTTTATCCGGCGATCCTTTCAGTGTATATACCCATGTAGAACAAACCTGGGTGGAAGGAAAATTACGGTTCGACCGGTCCCGGCCGGAAGATAAAGCGTACTCGGTGGGCGGATACCAGGTTTACAAAGAACAAACGCATCATGAGCTCCATGAAGGCAACTAATCCAAGTGGTTGGACCAGGATGGTAAAGTCCGGTTTATTCGGCTTATGGTCGGTTATGCTTATCCTTTCCCCGGTATCGGCCCAGATTGCCGTCAAAGGAGAAAAAATATACCCGGTTGCTGCCGCAAAGATCGACAAGGGAGTGGTATTGATCAAAAACGGTAAGATCGAAGCTATCGGCCCGGAAGCTGATGTGGCCATCCCCGAAGGATACAAGATCGTTAGCGCAAAAGTAGTAACCCCCGGATTGATCGACGCCCATGCCACGGTAGGATTTACCGGTATTTACAACCAGAAGCACGACCAGGAGCAATTGGATAAATCAAACCCTATCCAGCCTGAGTTACGGGCTATCGACGCCTATAACCCGGGCGATGCACTGGTGGAATACCTGAGGTCATTCGGCATAACCACGGTTCATACCGGTCATGGCCCGGGCGCCCTGATCAGCGGGCAAACGCTCGTAGCCAAAAC
>JANQFB010000196.1 GCA_028278085.1 Chitinophagales bacterium | reverse complement strand
CAACATGAGCGGAAGGGTAAGCTTGACCAGGGTCCAAAGATTGCGCAGGAAATTGCCGGCTACCCACCCAATGGATCTACCCCAGGTTTGCTGCTCCCTACTATCCGATGGTGTTAATAATAAACTGGCTGCCCGATCGTTGGCCTTTACCTGGAGTTGGCTATCGGTGGCTAAGTTTCGATGCCCTTTTTTAATAACAAATTGCACCGACAAGGGCACGATGGCAAGGATAAATACCAGGGTCAAAGCTATCTTGATCACCACCATATACAAGGGAAAGAGCGAAAACAGCATGGTCAGCACAATAATATTCATGGTGGGAGAACTGACCATCATGGCTATGGCCGTTTCTACACGGCCTCCGGCACGATGTACACCTGCTGCGATCGGTGCGGCGCAATTAACGCAGACACCCAGGGGTGCGCCGATAACCATTCCCAGGAAAGAATTGGCAAATATATTGTCGAAACTTTTTTTTTGGAGTAGGGAAAAGATCAGCATTAAAGCTGCGGCAAACAACAATCCGAAGGTCATGCCTTGCCGGTTGGTGTACAACCAATTGCCGGTGTTGATCACGATTTTCAGCCAGACAGGGTGATCAGAAGCGGTTTCCAGCCATTGATCGAATCCAATAGCTGTGGTGGTCGTATCGCCGCCCATCAGGGCCTTTTCATTTAATGCAGGATAGCGGGAGCCTAACCAAAAAAACAAGGCGATGATACCCAGCAGGATAATTGAAAGCACTAAATTTTTATTATTCCGGAACATCAGACTGAGGAATAACAAATATAGGCATTAAGGCTGAGCGGAAGAGAACCTATCCAACAGGAGATACATCAGCTTGTGGTGCTTGAACCAAAAATGTGGAGCGGTGAAGGAAAGATAGCGGGACTCCTGTTGGTGCTTAGGTGATGTATTGAAGATCATCACCACCGCCGGTATTGAATCCGAAGGGGCCGCCTTCCGTATGTTCGGTATCCTCAATGATCAATTGAGGCGTTTCCCAGGCTTTACGTTCCTTTTTTTGATCCGGGGCAATGCTTTTTTCAGGATTCGTATTATTATCTTTCATTTGAATATATTTAATATATACCGATCTAAGCGGCTAAAATAATCATTTTACCTAAAACGGCCTAAGAATTGGTCGATAAAATAGAGTTTTTTTATCCACTCGCAGGATATTCGCAACGGCCGGTTACTTGACGACAATTAACTGTTGATCCAACAACTGCTCGAGGTAGGCTAATACTTCCTTTTCACAGGTCGGCTCATCGATCTCATACTCCTCAACCAATTTTGAGCAAATATCAGATACCTTGGAAGGTTGCTCCAAAAGGTTCCAGATGGCGCTGCCAACATTGTTCATGCCGTAATACTTGCCGTTGGTAATGCTCATCATAACGATCTCATCTTCCATTTGACTGGCAATCAGATCATCAGCTCTGCTGATCTCGCTTTGAATGTTTAGTGTCATTGGTGTAAGCTATTTTACCTTCGGGACAGGACTACAAAGTTAAAACTAAGTGGAAATTTATAACAATGATCTCCGGGCAATTTTTAGCTGATGAACCTCAATATCCGAACCGTTCCATCACCGCCCGGTGATGCTCAATGATCCGCTGCCGCTGAGCCGGGCTAAGGATCTCCTTCCAGGAATCCGTGCGACCCCTCCGGAAAAAATTCCGCGCTACCGGGCTGCGCTCGCGGAATCCTTTTTCCTGCTCCTGGGCCCGGAGTATTTGGAAACTACTGAATTCGATGGCCTTCCGGATCTGCTGTTCGGTATAGGACAAACCCAGGAAATCAACGGCACGGGAAAAGGTCGGAAAAGCATCCCCAACCATATCCTCATAGCGGATAACATGGACAGGAAAGTCAGGATTGTCCACCCAACTGACCACATGATCGCTCCAGGATAGCAACTGCTGGGCAAATTGGAATTCATAGCGGGTGTTGTCCATACACATCCCTGCCTGATCATCGGCCATAAAATCGATGATCCGGTCGATAGATTGGTTTTTATGATGGGCAAATGACAGCGTGACTTCCAGGGGATTGCGGATAAAATAGATCACCCCTTTGGTAATGCCGGGATCGATCAGATCCTGCCCATGGGCGTCATGGATCTTCATATAGACCGGTTCGACCGTTTCTTCCGCCAACCGCCGGTATAGCTCCGGACGCAAATTGCTCATTTCCTCCGGGGTCAGATCCGAGGACTGGAGATCGGTATACCTGCTGATCAGATCCTTGCTGCTGGCCATGATATGTCCGAGCAGGTCGTTGATGTCAGCCGGCTGATCCGCATCATCCAGCAAATTGGTCAAAAAAGCCCTGAACCAGGTATTGCCGGATTTCGGATAAGAAGCCAACCAAATGATCTTTTTCAAGAGGCTATCATTTTGTGGATCCGGTCGACCACTTCGTCAAGTGTAAAAGGGCTGTTGGGCCGCGAAACCTCTATAACCGGTATGCTGGCGGCAAATGCCGAGCACAGTTGGAAATGCCTGGGTTTGGCGCCAAGGCCCTCCATGAGCCGGGAGCGGAAAGTGTTGTGTCGAACCGCATTAAAGGCCAACCGCCCGGTTAGTGTTTCCACCGCCACGGAAGCCACATCCTTTTGCCGGAGGATGAACATCTTTTTCACCGGAAGCGGGTTCGTCTGATCCTTGCCGCCGGTGGTTACCAGGAATTTCTCCAGGCTGGGCCTGACGCGATCTTCCTCCCGGTAAGGATAATTCAATTGGCGGAGGCTATCCAGCCACAGTTTGGAGCGAACCGGCCCGGGATATAGAACGGGTTGATCCTTTTGGAATCGTATTACTGAAATATCGTCCGACATAACCGGGAAACCCTTTTGCCCGAACGCTACAGCCGTAGTGGATTTCCCGCTTCCAGCGCTACCGGCGAACAACACGGCCTCTCCCTGATAATCGATCGCACTGGCATGCATCGGCAGTACGCCTCTTTGATGGGATAGGGCGCCAAAAACAGATGCCAGCAAGAACACCCGGATCGACTGCTCATCAGCGCCCGGATAGGGGTCGATCCGGATCTCGTTCCCCCGAAGGGCCTGGTATTTGGCTACATTGGCAATGGTCAGGATATAGTTGTCTTTCTTGATCTGGTAACCGATGCCGGTTTTCAGAGCGTCCTCCAGTTTATCCGGTACTTTCGCCAGCCGGATCCGGACGTCGGCTTCCGTTCCGTTGCCGGTTCTCAGCTCCGGTAATTCTATTTCCGAATCTATTTGAAAGCCATAGCAATTATAGTGGTAATGGCTGTTCATATCATGCAAATTCCGGGTGGGTTGGATCAGGCATCGATGGGATAATATTCGAATATCAGGTGGATCCGGTCAGTCGAACCCTCATTCACGACGGCATGCCTGCGGTTATTATTGACTTCATAGGCCATCCCTGTTTCAAAGTGGTAAGCCTTTCTTCCGAGGTAAAAAAATGTCTGGTCATTGGTTTGTAACGGCACATGGATCTTATGCGGAAAGCGGGCTGCCGGCGAAGCATCGGTGTGTGCTTTGATCCCGGCGCCGGCCTTGAGCCTGGCCAGCATAATCCGGGGAAAAGCGCCGGTTTCATAGGGATAATATCCCTTTACCTGTTCCAGGATGGGTTTGATATAAACCTCCCATTGTTGCCAGATGGGGTTATCGATCCAGGATTCGTGGCTTTGAAAGCTATCGATAAACCTGAAAATGATATGTTGGGTGTGCTTAAACGGACTGAATTTGTTAGGTTTGATCGCATCTTCCTCCATCCATACCGCCTCCGGAATAGCCAGGATCTTTTCGCGGGCTAGTTCAATGTCAACCGGCCCTAATGCCTTTACGGTTTTGGTTTTCCGGGCATTCGGCGCCTTATTTTTCAACAATCTTATCACAGACATTAAAATTAGACAAAATTGTCCATAAAGAGCGTTCATACAATCCTGGCAAAATATGACCCATAGCAATGTTTCATGCCCTGGTTTTTTAGTAAATTAGTTGGGTTAAGCATTGACAAAACAAAACCAGACCCATCTGACCATTGGAAACGCAAAAGAGCATCGGATCCGTACCAGGAACTACGGCATCATTTTATACCATCGACGCGACCCGGATCCCCGGATTTGAGGGTATTCTGGAACAATCCAGGTTATTATCCAGGATACCGGAGGGCTATCATCCCGATCATTTTCACAAGCAACTCGATGATCCGGAATATGCCCGGAACCGGGATGAAGTGTATCATTTACCCGATACCCGGGCGATGCTGGAAAGGGAAGCCCGTGAACATTTTGAGAATCGCCTGCCAGGGCTAAAAAAGACCCTTTTCAACAAACCATTCAAGCCGCAGCAGCGCAAATCGCCGATCAAGGAATGCGACGGCTACCTGGCTATTGTCAGTGAAAAGCATATTGCTCCGCTGCGCCAGGCCGTGGAGGGATTCTTTGGCGGACCATGTACCCGGGTGGGCGATTTCTGGTATCCGGCCGGTGGTTACCGGAGCTGGCACACCAATAATTACGATGTTCATGGCTGGGAAATGTTCCTGGTGGATGTGGATGTACCCCAAGGATCTTATTTCCAATATATCGATCCGGCGACAGGAGCGTGGGTCAAAGTTCCCGATAAACCCGGCATGATCAATATTTTCAAGGTAGATCCGAAAAATCACTTTTGGCATTCCATCGTTTCTGAAAATGCCAATCGCTGGAGCCAGGGATTTCGGATCCCGGACAACTGGATTGAAAGATTATTGTGAAGATCGAGGATGCATATGTCTGCGGATGAAAAAAACTTTTATGTCCTGGATGGTTACCGGATACCGGGATTTGCAGACATCCTGGAAAAATCCGCAAAGCTCTCCAGGATCCCGGAAGATTATGCCCCTTCTTATTTCCAGGATCAATTGGGAGATACGGCTTATGGCAGGGGCCGGCAAGAGATCTATCACCTGCCTGACCGGGTATCGATGCTGAAAAGGGAAGCGGAAGAACACTTACAAACCCGCTTGCCGAACCTGCGCAAAAAGCTGTTCCATAAGGAAAACAACAGATCCCGGCACCGGCCTGGTATCAAGATCAACAAAGGCAATTTTGCCATTATCAGGGATCCCCTGCTCGAAGACCTGGAGAAAGCGGTAGAGCATTTTTTTGGGACCAAATGCCTGATCGTTGGGAATTATTGGTATCCGAAAGGTGGATATAGAAGCTGGCATACCAACAAATATGATCCCCACGGCTGGGCGATGTTCCTTGTAGATGTCGACCGCCCCGGAGCATCATGGTTTCAATATCTCGATCCGGTTAGCGAAGAGTGGATCAAGATCCCGGACCGTCCCGGTATGGTGACGGTTTTCAGGATAGATCCGGACGAGCTGCTATGGCATTCGGTCGTATCGGAAGATTGCAATCGATGGAGCCAGGGTTTTATTATCCCCGACAACTGGAAGGATCGCTTATTGTAAATGGTGATCATTTTCTACTGAAACATTATCGACCGCTTTGATAAAGGCC
>JANQFB010000168.1 GCA_028278085.1 Chitinophagales bacterium | reverse complement strand
ATTACCAGCGCGAAAGCCTAGGAAAGTTCCTGCTGCCGAAGCATTATTGACACCGGTTTGTGAACCGATGAAAGTATTTTCGTTATGTGTATTATTGCCCAATCCGGCTTAATGTCCTACAAAAGTATTGTTGGTGCCTGATTTTGTTAAACTACCACTCCACTTGTCATCTAAATGCAGTAATCAATCTTAACTTCATATCAAATATCATCACATAGTACCATTAATGACAAATCAAATTGGTATTTGGCAGGTTTCGTAAAGTATAAGGTTCAAATGTTTTCGTAAACTATGGTTGTAATTCCCTCGGCATTAGGCCGGGTTTAGTCAAACAGGTATCAGCTTTCTTAAATTTAAGGTCAGATCAGTTCAAAGCAGGCGAAATTATGATGGTTTTCTACAACAACAATGGGTCTTTCTCCCATGGCCGCTGACAACCGGTCATGGATCTGATGGTGGCAGGCCGAAGCATATTCCCCGGCCAGGTGCTTGGTCTCTCCGGGTAAGCGGCTTTTGTCTTTGGATCTGGAAAATTAATCACAAATCCATCATTGATTTTAGCATTACCAAATATTAAGCCTGGGATTGGTCTTATCTTTTATTAACTTTACATTGTATTTATCGTACAAATGTCAACATGCAAGATCTTTTAAATAGAATCACACATAACCCAGAGGTTCGAAATGGCGCTCCTACCATTCGAAATATGCGGTTTACGGTATCAGAATTATTATCGCTGCTGGCTGCCGGGATGACACATGATGAAATTCTGAACGATTACCCCTACCTGGAAAAGGATGATATACTGGCTTGTCTTTTGTACGCTGCTCAAAATTTAGCAGCCTAGGCATTTCTCGCAGTCAATTTGGGGTTATAAATCATTTCCTCTCTTACGTATTAATCTGACAACTGCTTTTCACAAAATTGGAATACCATGGCTGTTTGCCGGGAAATTTATAGCGTATTTATTTTAAATTTGATCGTGGTTGTATAAGTTTTATGCTGCTTGTAAATGAGTACCGTCATAATAAAATTTCTAGTTGATGCCATGTTACCGGACAAATTGTGCTCATTTCTGAGGCAGCATGGCTATGACGGGCTCCATGTGGAAATAGATTTTATACACCTGCATCCGATCGATGATAAAGAGATCAGGGCAATTGCCAACCAACGAGACAGGATCATTATTACCAAGGATAATGATTTTAAAAAGCAATATCAACTCAAAGGTGCGCCACCTAAAGTGTTGTTTATTGATCTTGGCAATATCAGAAATTCGATGTTGATGGGATATTTTACGGATTACCTGAACGAAATCATTACATACTTTAAACAAGGCCATGCATTTGTCACCCTAGCGGAGGAAGGTGTTATTCTGCCAGGCAATTCCTAATTTTACTGTTGTAAAAAAGCAGCCATGAGCCGGGTAACCATAAACAAGATCGGACAGCTAAGCGGACATGAAGGGGCCATTTATACCCTCGAGCGAGGGGTATCGGATCACCTCTTCTTTTCCGGAAGCAGCGACCACCTGGTGGTGGAGTGGAACCTCAAAACCATGAAAGTGGAAAAAGCAGTGGCCAAGTTACCGGCAAAAGCCTTTGCCATCAAATATTTGCCGGAGCAAAACAGCCTGCTGATCGGGCAATCGCAGGGTGGCGTTCATGTGGTCAACCTGGAAAAGAAAGAAGAACAACGGTTGTTGCAGTTGCATACGGATTATATTTTCGATATCCAGCACCTGGCCTCGAAGGGCTTGATCTTCGTCTTATCCGGCGATGGCGCTTACTCCGTTTTAAACGATCAGGATTTCGAACTGAAAGCTGCCGCCAAAGTGAGCTCCATGAAACTCCGGACAACAGTTTTCCGGGAAGACCGGAATGAAGTTTTGCTGGGCTTCGGCGATGGAACGATCAGGATCCTGGACCTGGATACCCTGGCCGAAAAACAAGTACTAAAAGGCCATATGGATGATTTTTCCGTGAACACCCTGGCTTTTCACCCTAACGGGAAGTACCTGTTTTCCGGCAGTCGCGACGCCCACCTCAATATATGGGATGTGGCCGATAATTACCGCCTGATCGACAAACTACCCGCACACATGTATGCCATTTATAGTATTGTTTTCAGTCCCGACCACCAATATTTTGCTACTGCCAGCCGGGATAAATCCTTCCGGATCTGGAACGCCGAAACGATCAAGCCCATCCAGCAAGTCGATCGATCTCGCTACGAAAGCCATAGCCACTCTGTTAACAAATTGCTGTGGAGCCGGCACCATAATTTCCTGATCTCTACCGGCGACGATGGCCAAATTATGGTCTGGTCGGTCGAAAATACCTAGTTCCCGTAAAGTTTCCTGCGACCGGGGCATTGACCTCAAATCCATGCTACGAGCGGCATATAACCGTATCGGCCATTTAATTTCCAGCCGTTTCTAAAATAAACTTGACAATTGCTAAATTATTTAGTATTTTTGATCTAAAATTTAGCATGAGTGAGCTGGGCAGTAATATCAGGCATCTAAGAAAACAGCAAAACCTTAACCAGGAGCAATTGGCGACAGCCCTGGGTATCAAACGATCCAGGATAGGCGCTTATGAAGAAGGCAGGGCAGAACCCTCCATCGACTTGTTGAAGAAAATCGCCCAATACTTTTCGATCAGCCTCGATACACTGTGCTGTATAGACCTGACCAAGGCAGGAGAAAACAAACTCCTGGAAATCGGACAAAACCGCGTTTTGTTCCCTATGGTATTGGACAACGAATTGAAAGATACCATAGAAGTCGTTACGCCTAAAACGGCTGCCGGCTACCTTCAGGGATACACTGATCCGGAATATGTGGAAGACCTGCAGCGTTTTAACCTTCCTTTTATCCCGACCGGTAAGCACCGGGCATTCCCCATCAAAGGAGACTCCATGCCACCGGTCAATGACGGCAGTTTTGTCGTCGGCAGATTCCTCGAAGACCTGGATGATATTTGCAACGGAGAAACCTATGTGGTATTAACCAAAGATGACGGCCTGGTCTATAAAAGGATTTATAACAGGATCCCTGATGACGGAACATTACATTTTCATTCGGACAATAAGAACTACATCCCTTACAAAGTTCATCCCGAGGATGTGCTGGAGATCTGGGAATATGCCGCGCATATCAATGTGGATAAGTACGAGGCCGAAGAATTGAATAAAGCCAGTATTGCCAATATGTTCCGGTCACTCCAGATCGAGATCGAGACCTTAAAGAAAACCATAGATTCCTTACAAACATAATTCGATTGTTCACTAAAACCAATAGACATGGAAAGCAGTACACAATTAGCCATTTTCGAAAGCACCTACCGGCCGGAAGCTTATAATCCCGAAAAACCCAGTTTAGAGAATTATAAAAATAACTACCGTAACCGATATACCCTGGCTCACGATATTTTCCAATCCGGGAAAATTGAGATCATCACCGTTTTTAAAGGCTTACAAAAAAGCAAGGATGAAGGAGCATTTTTTGAAACCTTCCTGAACCTGCATGGTTTTCCCATGTTGTTATCCTATCCAACCAAGGAAGAAGCCCTGGAAAGCCATCGTTGCCTTTGTAAAAACTATAAAGACTTTATGGTATGAATACCTGTAGCTTAAATTGTCCGTGTTGCGGCGCCATGGCCGGGCAGATATTTGTCCACGGCCAGTATTTATGCAATCATTGTAAACAACCCGTTATGCCTTGTTGCAGCGGAGAAACCGCTCTGGATTTTGCGCCCAAAAAGCAGGTACTAAATTCCCCAACAAGCGACCTGGTCATGCAGGACCTTAAAGCGTTTACTTCGGGTTGATCCGGGTCCCCCATTCATTCGAAATATCAGCCGGGAGCTATCTTTTGCTGGCATTGGAGAACAATTTTGTTTGGCCTTGTTGAAGATCGCTTTCCGGCTATCCGCTTTACCCGGGAAAGAATGAAGAATCTCGAATGATGAAGGAGAATGTTGAAGTAAAACTTCATCATTTCTCCTTCATCATTCGAAATTCCCATTGTATCCGGACACTATTGACTATTAATATTTAATTAAGCCGTCAACCGAATCACTCCCGCACAATTTATTTTAGTTTTGCATTGTAACAAATTTATTTTATTCGTAACTTAGTAGACTACCCCGGAATTTTATACTTTATCAGGCTCGGGTAATTTTTTGAAAAGTTACAATTCTACCTCCTTGTTGTGATTTGTATAGTTCATCCAGCAAGATTTTTTAACAGTAGAGAAGGATTTTTTTCATGCACTTCCATTTCGGGTCGGTCCGTAATTTGAATACTATCATCCTGGCAATTCCCCAAAAGAAGGAGGTTTTCTTATCCGCTTTTTCCGGATTCATTTTATGCCTGGTCTTTAGCTTTTCCGTTAAGGCCAGCGATGCTCTTCGGGATAATCATAATCCCTTTACGATCAAGGTTGCTAATTTCCATTTACTGGAAGAAGAGGATTTTTCTTCCAACCTGATCATTATGCTCCAGGAAAGCATTTCATTCGATACCATCCGTGTGGAACCACTGGGTAAATACATCGACAATAATGCGCCGGCAAAATTCCTCGAAGCGATCCAGGAAGAAGAAAATATCAAAACAGGCATGATCATATACGGGCAAAATGACCCGAATGCCAACCTCATCGATTGTCATATTCATTTGGTGAACCTCACGGAAAACTCCATCCTCCCTGAAATTGGGAATGAAACCGAAAGAGCCCACAATATCCGGAACCTGAACTTCTTTATCGAAGATAAGCCTGGCATTGTCCGTACCTTTATTATCGGATTAATTAATTACTATGCCAACGGAGGATCAGCCGGAAACAACTACTTTCAAACCGCTGAATTCAGTTACGAAGGTTCGGAGAATAAATTCCGTTCTTTGTGCAATTTTTATATCGGCAATAATTTTCTGATATCTCAGGAGTATTCCAAAGCCGTCGAAGCCTATAATACGGCGATCAAACTGGACAAAGAATTTTCCTATGCGCTTTGGAACAGTGGGGTCGCCTGTAAACTGAACAACGACAACATCATGGCGGCCATTTTCTTCAATAAGGCCCATAAACTGGAACCGGAACTGAAAACGCCCATCACCTTTGAAAAGTTAAAGAAAAAAGATATCAACCCCTTTAACGAACCCGGTAAAAATCCCAACCGGTCGCCGATTGCCTTTTTCCCCAGGAATGTGGCGACGATATTATATTTTACCGAGTCGACCTACTTCGAAGTATATGATACCTTCGGCCGTTTGGTTAAGAGCGGCACCAATAAGGAATTAGATGTAACGGCCATGAATCCAGGCACCTATTATCTTAACTTCGATGACAAGGTGGAAAAATTCTTCCGCAAATAACCATTGTAATTTACCCTATTCTTCCTGCCGGATCAGGACTTTTGTTTGGTGGATCAGCTTGTTATCCCGAAGCGTAACTAAATAAATTCCGGGAGCTATACCGGAGGCATCCCACACATGGTTGACCGATCCGTTGAGCCTGCCAAAACCGGCTACCTTTTTTCCCTCAATGTTCCAGACTTCCAATACCCCCCGGGATGAGATATGTTGATCGATGGAAATATTGACATGATTGCTAGCCGGGTTAGGAAAACAGGAAATGGCGTTTGAGTGGAGTTCAGTAATAGCCATTATACCGGTAACACCGACACTAACGGATTTAGTCGTTTCGCCGGAACATTGCCCGTCATGCACACTGAGGAAAACGTTGTAACTGCCGCTGGTGTCATAGGTATGGATGGGATTCATGGAGGTATCGAATGCGGAACTGTCACCGAATTCCCAAAAGTAGCTATCGATCCCGTTGGGAGCGTCTGTTGTAGACATATTGTTAAAATTAACGGTCATACCGTTCACACTATGGTCAAAATCAGCGACGATATTTGTCGTATCTGCTTGAAGGCCGGCGCCGGGTACTACCAGTAAGATGGTGATGGCAGCCAGCAATACGGGTAATCTTTTAATCATGGTTTTGATTTATGGGTTTATAATCCTTAAATATAGGCATTGGAATTAGTTAAAAAAAATATAAGTGCCGGAACTCCCGGGATAGAGGAATCAGAAATACATTTTCTGCGGCTCACGGGGTTTTACCTCCGGAACCGGTGGTTGGTAGCGGATATCTACAGGCAGGATCCGGCCATCGGGATGAACGGAAAAGGCCAGGCTTTGATAAGGTTGAAAAACCAATTCCAAAGGGATGGACTTTCCGAAGGCATTAATGGTAACCTTGCGACGAATGATTTTATCCGAAAAAGATTGGCCGGAATAGATCGGGTAGGCAAGGTCTTTGGCTTTCGGATGGGCGAAAAAGATCATCATTTTGTCCGCCGCATCATCCGTTCTGACCCAAAAGTCCGGCAAACTATCTCCGCTAAGCAGGGGAGCCTGCAGGCTAAGATCAGCCAGTTCGGAGGAAACATTATCGAGGGCCAGGAGATGCTCCAGGTTTTCATCGAAATCAGTCGAAGGGTTCTTTCCCGGTTCCAACGGTTTTTGCCGGACACATACCGGCAGGCCTTCCCGGGCAAGTTCAAGGATGCGGGATAAGGACCGGCTATCCAGGTAGCGCACATCGACATACAGGGAATTGAAAACAGCTTCCCCAACGACCAACTTGTTTTGTTGAACGATGCCTTTGTTCAACAGGTCGCGATTGATCCAGATTGGATTTCGCCCACGGAGTTCGGCAGCCGGGTATACATACCTGAGCTCATAGGCACCCCATACCCAGACTCGTTGTCTTTCCGGGGGATAGGCTCCTTTCATAATACCATCCTCGAACGGAATATAGACCGCCACATCCGTATAAGTTCTGCCATAACGCATCGTGCGGGAAACTTTTTGCAGGTACTGATTGAAGGCCGGGAGGTCATCGGTCAGATTTCCGTCAGGGCCGACATACACCGTTGCGAAGAAATTATTGGTATCCGATCCTGCCGGATTAAAGGGCATGCCATGATAGATGATCTGGTTAACGCCCTGTGCAAATAAGGCATCGGCTACCAATTTAAGGTCTGCTACCTGCTCCTGCCGCATATAGGTGGACGGAAATCCATACATACAGGTGAAGGCCTCGGCGGAAACAATTTTTTTGCCTCCCAAACAAGCCGCAGAACTCACGATCCTCGAAAACGGAGGATTGTTGAGCATGGCCTCTGTTTCAGGTATGTCGACCTGTGCATACGCAGAAAGGATATCCGCCGGAGCAGCCAGGCATTGGACCCTCGACAGAGCCCCGAGCTTACGGCAGTTACGGATATAGGGTTGATAAAAACCATTCATTACATAATCCGACATCAGCATCATATAATCGTAGCGAACATCCGGGAAAGAGTCGAGGCTATCCATATATGGCAGAATGTTGTAGCCGAACCGCCGTTGAAAGGCCGTATCGAAGCCCGGGGTCCAGATCTTATTCGTGTGGTTCATTTTGATCTCCCACGAATCCGTGAACAGGGCCGATGCACCGCCCTTGACGGCAGGGCCCAGGGCCTCTGCGATCGGGCCGATGAACGACCGGAATGCATTGCTATCCAAATGATTGAGCACTTTTGGACGTGCCGGGTACTCCCAGGAGAATGTAACCACCTGTTTGAAAGCAGTATCGCCGTAGATCCGGGTGCTTTCCGACCGATCCAGGTAGCTTGCCGCTGCAGGCCAGGCGCTGCCAACGGTAAAATCACAGCCCAGTCCGATACTATCCGCATACCGTTTGGTATAGCTAACGACCGATCGCCACTCTTCGCCCAACCAAGGGTAAGCCGAAGTATCTTTGGCATAGGTAATACCCACCAGCTTTTCATACAACCGCTGATACCGGTATAAGGGATAAACCCAGGCTATTTCAACACCGCCGAATTGATGTGCTTTCAGCCAATCCAACTGATGTTTGACATCCTCGGGCTTGACGGCTGTCGCGAACCACCACCACCGGGTATAGGGTTTGGCATCGGTATTATATTGGTCGATCAGTGATCCCTTGGGGGCAGTTTTTTGAGGATCCGAACAACCCATAATGATCACGGTCAGGAGGGTGAAGCCCCAAAAGAAAAAACTGCTCACAGTCGTATCGACAGATCTCATACTCCGGCTGGAAATTAACAAGATCCGGTAAAGGTATACAGATTTATCAATTATGCGGCATCCGACCCCTATTTTGGAAGAGGCGCCAGGGTTTATTCCGGCAGCGGTCTGTCCTGTTCCGGGATTCAAGCGATCTGAAGCTTTTTTTCCCGGGATTCCTGGCTCTGCAGAATGGATAGTACCATTTTCCATAGCGTTTCATAGGGCAATATCTCCGCATCCATAGGGGTGCCTTCATGCTTGAACTGGATACTGCGCATGTGGTCAAAGTATTTTTTGGCTTTATGCCTGGTCTTTTCAAACTCAAAGCTCTGCTTCTCCATGATCAGCAGCATTTTGATGAAAAGCTTGTTCCGGATATCCTCTTCGTTTTTTAAGTGTCTGCTATGGTAAAGCCGTAAAGCATCCATCCGGTCAATGATCCTGCCGAATTCTCCTTTTTTCAACATAAACAGGATATGGATGATCAGGATGGCAATGTTATAACCTCTTTTATCTTTGGAAAAGATGGGCAGGGTATTGATGAAAATGTCGATGTCAAAGCGTTTTTTCCGCTGGTTCTTTATCTGTTCCGGGGAAAGTTCGCCGGTGGTGATCAGGAAATTCAAATAGGCTTCGAAGATCCGCCATTTTTCTTTCCGGTCGGGCGTCAGGCTTTTGAATTTCCGTTGATGGGCTACCTCATCGAAGATGGTTTTGGCTTTTAGATAATTGGCGGTTCTCATGGCCATCAGGAAATACTGCTCATTAAAAATAAACCAGTTGGTATGCCTTTTAGGATAAAACTTCAAACAGACGTGCGCTGCTTTGGCTCCCTGTTGAAAATCATTTAAATGCAAATAACATTGCAGCCTTCTGGCATTGATGGACGCGACCAGGTTGTTCTGGTAAAACACCGGATTTTGATTGAGGTAGCTTTCCAGCAGGTCATAAACTGTTAGTGTGGATTCAAAATCTCCTTTCAACTGGCAACAAAAGGCCCAAATATTATACATATAGTAATTCAGGGTAAATGAATTATATTTTTCCGCCAGGGGTTTGAGCTCATCCAGGTAACCGGCTGCCAATTGAGCCATATTCGATTTGGAAGAAACCGATTTGGCATAATGAATAATGATCTGTTGATAGTAATCTTCCGCCAGCATATCGGCATCGTGTATTTTCTGATATTTGACGATCATATCCTTGTATAGCTGGTACTCTTTCAACTCTCCCATAAAGGAGGCATAGTATTTCAGGATCTTGGCACAACCCATAACGATATCATTAAAGGTATATTTAACAGCCTTATTCAATAATTGACGGGCCAGTTTGATGGCGCTGTTCCGGGCGCCATTGATCATCAAAATATTACACAGCGCCAGGTTCTTATGGCAACTGAGTTTAGCCTGATTATAGCCGGAATAGGAGGCCACATTATTATCCGTCAGGAAGAGATAATTATTCAAGCGTTTTTTCAGTTTGGTCTTTAACTTCGAATACCGACCATCCAGTGGGCCTGCATCATAGAGATCCTTGGCCGCATCCTTATCGGTTTTGTAGAGACCGCTGGCGACCCCGTTGTAAAACTTTTTTAATTGCGACCTTTTACCATTCCCGGTTTCGGGATCAAACAATTCAATATCCCTTATTCTTTTGGGCGTAATTATTTGACAAACTTCTTTTAGACTTTCCATCTAATATGTTTTCTATGTTAACCCAAATATATTAAACTAAGAATAATTTTTCAAATTTTGGTGGGTAGATAATTTTCAATAAATGATACAAAAACAATAGGTCAATATGCCTAAATTGCAGTAGCAATTGATACTAAAGTAACCTAACACAAATTTTTAAATGGATGTTTTTATCAAAATATGGCTTATCCTGGGGATGATCAACAGTCCGAAAGATGTTGATTTTTCAAAACTTAATGAGATCCAAATGAAGCGAGTGGAAAATGCAGGGGCCAAAATTGAATATATAATCAATAAAAATCCAAAAAGATTCGAAAGAATCATTAAAAATAATCAACGTTTCTTCATCCTGGTTTTAGATGAAGTAGAAGCATAAAAAACAAAAAGATCCCCGGGACCGAAATCACCTCATAACTCATACAATATATAGCACTCATTCAGAATTTTTCCCTACACCGGTTCCGGGGTTATTTTTTAGTCAACTTCAATACATTTTATTCATATTTATCTGATTTACTTACAGATAGATATATATTATAATATCTCTCCCCAACTGTCAACTTTCCGAAATTTTGTCCTTGCTTGGTATTTAACTTTGCCATAACTTTAAATTGCTATTTATTGTAGGAGTTAATCTCCACTTACAGTTTATTTTCAAACTGTTTCTTTTTTGCTGTATTTGTGATTGGCAAACCAAGGGATGAGTTGTTGAGCCCTTCATGGTGATTTTGATATTAAAATTCATTGGGAACAGCAATTTGGATGCGAAAGATTAAAATTTTTTCAGCATCGGCCCTTGGTTTTTTTAATGCTCCTTAATTCAAGTTGCAGCATCTGGATAATGCTGCAATGATAATTCAGAAAAAGGATTATGATCGTATATATTAATCCCCACCAGGACCGGACCATGGAAATCAAAACGGACAATTTAAAGGATTTCAAGCGGCAACTGAAAGACGCCATCCATGACTTCGGGATCAGGGAAGCAGAGATCGTTGAACATCCGAACTCCATTTTGTACCAGGCACACCTGGCGAATCACCATATGGTAATCCTGATACCCAGGAAAGTTTACTACGACAAAAGGATCAGAAATATAAGCGACAATTCAATGGGAAAAAGAAAAAATACACTGGAAGTTTTTATTCAGAAACGGATAGCTATCGCTGCAAAACATACACAAGTCGCTTCTCGCAATTACCAATATAAAGAGGGGAATTCCGGTTAGCGGAGCATCCTCACTTTATATAATTTTTTATTCCCTTTCATATGCTGCCTTTCCGCCGGTTGGTGGACGGGCAGCTTTTTTTATAGCAAGTCGGGAAAGACGGAACCTGAAACTTCTGCTCGTAGCCTTACGTGAGGTCGCCAAAACATGCACAGTAAACAGGCAAGCTTTTACCTGCTACCCAAAAAAGCCGCCTGAATACTGTACAATATTTTTCGAAATGCCCAATCAAAAGAAAAGATATAGGTGCTTCCGCCTGATCGGTTCGACTGGCACCGAGACTGGCCAGCGCTCGTTAAATACCCAATATAGCTTTCAGGTCGCCGGCACTATTGATCGCCGTCGATACCTGCTCCATATCGAAGGTATAATCCGGCCTGACTTGCTTTCCAAGTCCTTCGAAATCCAACTGGCGATATCTTTCCCGGCTAAAGCGCGCCACTTTCTTATCGGGCAACACTGCGATAAAACAGCCGGTGCTATCCGGTAACAGGGAAATCATATCCCAATCATCCCTGGGCAGCTTGATCACCGCCCTTGCGCCGGTCAGGTAATAGACCATCGGATCATTCAATTTATCGTTCAATAAGGTATCAAAATCAAAATGACCATTGACCAATATCTTATTATCCTGCTTCAAATACCTATCCCAATTATAAATGCCGAATTGATTGATCTGAAAGGTCCGGAAAACCTCGGCTTCCATCTTCAGCCTTTCTTCTTCGGCTGCCATTTGCACCATGGCCTCCGCGTAATTGTTTTCCCAATATTCGGGTGAGAACGCAAAGAGGGTTTTTAACGGCATGATCGCTTCGATATGCGTTTTATGATATGATTCGCTCTTACTGTCGTACAAGGTCATCTCATACAGGTTACCCCTGACCTTTTTCAGGTTGATCGGCAAGGTTCTTTTGGCCCATTTGGGGAAGGGCCTCCGGCTATGTTTTTTCCAGACCATCATGGCAGCCAAATGTTGATTGCCGCGAAAAGTGATCATTTTCCGGTTATAGATCTCCGACCAGGATAAGCCATAAGCCATTGCTTTCCGTTTGACCCGGTCTTTTCCGCGTTCCTGGCGGATCTTTTTCCAGTCGTTGTTCAGGTATATGTCCAATACCGCATCATAATTGAAAGCGAAATACTTTTTACCCAGGGGGTGTTTCCGTGTTTCCTTCAACAACCTGATCTTTTTCCGGATCGTTTCCTTTTCCTTATTGACCTCGGGTTTGTTGGTGCCAAGATAGGCCCAACCTTCATTCTCTTCATCCAGCCAGTAAAAGTTATAATCCTCCTCCGGCTGATGCGAAGCCATCTTCACTTCAGCACGGTGCATGGAGTCGAGAAGTAAGGGTTGATCATTCTGGGTTATTTCCAGGTCGAACATACCGGCTGATTGAAGGTTTTTGACAGAACCGGCGGTATCGTAATGCATAGGGATGCCGGATAGAAAAATGTCGACATCATCATGGTATTCCCGGTATTTGACCATGACATTCCCGCTGACCCTCGAACCATCTTCCCTGACCAGGCCGCAGGCCGGGATAAATATCCGGGTTCCGCTAAAATGCTCGATCTCGCCCCCTTGATCCGCATCGATCTGGTAAAGGGTATAAGATTTTTCAAGACCGGGAATGGGGGGATCGATAAATGAGATGGTGGTCATTTCCGTTGTGGGGGAGCAGGATAAGATCTGCCAAAAAAGCAGGATGGAAATACCATAAACCGGCCATTTTCGGCTTATGGCTGCAATTGGTGTTGTCATCACGTGGTAGGTTTTAATTAAACAATCAAATTTTATTTTTTGATCATTTAACCCCGTTGTCAGCACTAAGGTATTCCGTCAAAATTGGGTTAGTGTAATAAGGATAGGTCCTTATATATGACCGGCAGCAGATGGATATTTGCCGGGTAATATTCCCGCTAGAAATCAGCCGTCTTCAAAGCATAATATCTTTGGTAATAATCACTGGCAATTTTGCTATAGCAATAAGGATTGCCCGGATATTGGCTTCCATAGGGAAACGTTTTTCGGTGCATGGCTCTCCTGATAACAGCTTCCTTTTCATCAAAGCCCCTGTTATAGGCTGCGGCAAAAAAACGGATCTTCTCGGTTTTATCGGGGAAGGTCAGATAATTGAATTTATCGGATACGATCTCATAAAAACAACAAACATAGGTCATTTGCCATTCGAGGGTTTGTAAACGGCGGATCCTCTCCTTCCTGATATTTTTCTTAACACTGCTCGGGTAGCGGAGGATCCTTCCGAAGCGTTCCGATAACCGGCAATCCGCAGCCACATAGGCCTCGAGCTTTTCCACAAAAGAAGGTTTCATCTGAAAATGGCCGATGGAAAAATCTGCGTAATGAGATCCGTATTCCACATAAACGGTCTCCAAAGCCTTGGTTTCGAAAAAATCCCGCCACAAAGAGTAGCGGATCAATTCCGGAAATATGGTAGCCGTTATAGTCGCCGTGTCGGAATGGTAGCGGCTGCACACCCCGTCAATTTGTTGCCGGTTCGATTGAAGAAATTGCAACGACCGTTGATAATCTTCCGGCCAGATCACCCGGTAATCGATGGGTTCACCTTTCAACCCCCAGCCAAACAAGAGGCTGTAAACAAGTACCAGGTATGCGCTAAATTTATCCAATCCATAGTAGTTAACTTATTTCTCGAGGTTTTATTGTTTAACGTCATTTTTTTCCTGCCGGAAAAAACCACCGCTGACCGCTTTTCTTAACCAAAAAAATTAAATTGTCAGAATATAGCATGAATGGTATGTTTGATCCGTTGGCTTTATTATTTTTGCGTATTTATACCTATTGTTAAATTTCGGAGTATTAAATACTTTTATACTACCTTGATCTGTTCTGGATCCGGGATTTGAAAAAGCCTGAATATTTCTGAGCAGCATTCAAAAGGCTTTTCAAATTGATCACATACGACACCTATAGCACTTAAGGATTACAGTCTATATTGACTGTCGACATAAGAAGGAACACCCATTAAATCAGCCTGCTAATCAACTGGCCGGTATATAGCTGCAACCAACCTATAAGATGAGAAGAACCGGGATTATTTTATTGATATGTTGCCTGGGATTTACGATGTTAGCCAAGCCCACGACTGACAATGAGATCAAGGCGCTGTATATTTACAACTTCACCAAATACATCAAATGGCCTGAAGCCAGACAAGGCCAGGATAAGTTTATCATCGGCGTTATCGGAGAAAGCCCGGTCATACCCGAACTGAAGAAGATCGCTGCGACGAGAAAAGTCGCTCAAAGCGATATCATTATCAAACAATTCTCCAATGATGAAGACCTTAGCTTTTGCCATATTCTTTTCCTACCCTTTGCGCAAAGCGATAAGGTGGCCTCAGCCGCCAAATATGCGAGCGGGCATAACACCCTGATCATTACCGAAAAAACAGGCTTAGCCAAGAAAGGGGCCGGCATTAATTTCGTGACCCTGGATGAAAAACTTCAATTTGAGATCAATATCCTGCGATTGATGAAATCCGGTCTGGAAGTATCCAGCGACCTGGAACCGTTGGGGATTATCGTCCTGGATTAATTTTCCCGGAAATTGACTTTGCGGTGTCCCGGCTCTACCGGTATTGGCATTTCATCACCCAAAAATAATCGAGTTGGGTGAACTCAACGGTATAAGAAGATAAATGAGCTTCGATCCATGCAGGATCCGGGTAATTTTTAAGTATGGTATAGGTCCTCCCGTCATTTAAAGAACGGTTTTGAAAGGTATTGCCCTTCGCGTCGGTGTAGGTAATGGGCGTACTGTTTCCCGGAATATACCGGTTATCCCAGAAAATTATCGGGGTTTCATGGGTAGTTTTGCTCCGCATCTGATCGAGGAAACGATCAATTTTTTCCAGCGGGATATGCGACCAGATAAACCCGCCCAGGATGCAGTCGTATGTCCCCGGTAGTTGATCGAGTGTATATATATCGTGGCGCTGAAAGTCAACATTCTTTAAGGGAAACCGGCGTGCCTCGGCAAGCATTTCGGCATTAAGGTCAATTGCTGTGATCCATTTTGCAGATCCGGACAGATGCCGGGTCCAATAGCCCGTACCACAAGCAATTTCCAGGACATGTTTTCCCGCAACCTCCGGTTTCAGCAAGGCTTTCAGGGTTTGCAGATCTTCCTGCCTTTCTGGTTTCCGGTAGATCTCTTCATATTCCTCCACCCGGTCGGAATAATACTGTTGCATGCGGTGGGTCATAAGGTTAAACCTTTTGTTTTATCGGCTCAGGTGCCCGGCTGTATCCAATACAGCTTGTATTTGGCGTTATGAAACACCAGTTGCAAGCGGCTGTGATTAATGTACCGAGGGCTGACAATATAAGAGATGGGATACCGGTTTCTCAATTCGAACAGATAATTGATGTTTTGCTGAACTTTATTCCGCTCCAATACCCGCTGGTACCATTCATAAGTCGCTTCATCTTCAATAGTGGCATATTTGAAAATGACAAACCGGCCTCTTTCCGCCTTTCGCAAAAATGTCATGGGTTCGGTTTCCCAGACATTATAGCCCAGAAACATGAAAATATCACTATCACGGGTTAGTTTGCGAGCATATTTGGCCAGTTCATCCAGGTCTTTGCCGACATTGGGATCAGCCATTAAAGGAGCGGTTAAAGGATACAACAGGGCTGGTATGACCAACAACAACATGATCTTCTGAAGTATAGATTTTGCGCTGACCAGCTTTTCTTTGGCCACAACGGCGGTTTGCAGCAATACGAGGAACATGGCAATGGTGGTCATCCGGAAGGGATAGTATTTTAAAAAGAAACCCTGGCTGTCGAAATATCCAGCGATCAGGGCAGCAAAGATCAAACCGAATATGATCAGGATCAACAGGTTTAATTGTCGGATCATATCCCCTTTGATCTTCGAATAAACAAACCCGCATACCAGCGCCCAGCCCAATGCCGACAAAATCCCGGGATAGTATTCGCGGGCAAAATTGGATAATGATTTGAAAGGCGCCAAATGGTGCGGATTTCGGAAATATACATGGATCCAATTGATCGACGTCCCGTTGATTTCGCCGGCACCACCGTCCCAAACCTTAGGGACCAGGTAAATAGCCAGGGGCAATATGCCAGCCAGGTATACTAAAGCCGGACCCAGGGCTTTTTTGATGTTCCGGTACCTTCCGAGGAAGTAGATCCCTGTTGCCAACATAAACCATCCGCCGATCAACACGTGAAAATAGGTGCCCACCAGCGTAGCAACCACGCTATGATAAGGCTTATCGGTCAACAGAAAATACAGCCCGTAAAAAATGAAGAAGTAGGCGAGTGTCTTAGGTTCGAAGCCTCCGAAGATCCAGCTTTCCGCAAAAAATGTTTGCTGGCCGAAGAAGAAAAGCTGCAACAGGAAACACATTTCCACATTGGATAATTTAAGCAAGCGGAAAATTTTGCCTAAGGGAAAAGCAAACAGTAGAAAATTAAAGGCCCTTCCCCAAAACGCCAGTTGTTCGAAGCTCATGATCTTCAATCCAAGGCCTGCCAGCACATTGTAAAGCCAAACAGTCCCTGACCAACGCTGTAAACTGAAGGAAGCGGGGATCCAGTCCGGTTCAAGAAATCTTTTGGCAGTAGCAAAACAAGATTCCTCGTTTCCGGTCGGAATGAAGGAAAGAAAATTAACGGACAACAATAAAAACAGGATGATCCGGTTATCCCAGGTATTAAATTTCTCCACAACTCTTTCCAGATCCCAATTCAACATTGCGCTAAAAATAAATTAATTTGAAATAAAGTGCCCCGGAACTGAGTAAAAGGACTAAAATCAGTGGTTACCGGGAAAATGGTATCGAACGGGTAGGAATGCAAAGAAAGGATCCATGATTCCCTGCTTGATTATCATAAACTTATTCATATTTACGTTAGCTTTAAACCACCAATGTATTTCAAAGTAATCCTATTCATATTGGGTTACTGGTGTTGCAGCTTCCCCATATCCAAGGCTCAATTACCGGAACCAGTCTATCGCCAACTTTCCGTAGATGACGGACTACCAAGCTCCGAAGTGTACGATATATTCCAGGATGATAAGGGATACCTGTGGTTTGCTACCGACCGGGGTGTTTGCCGGTATGACGGCTATGAGATCAAAACCTATACCACCGCAGATGGATTGATCGATAATACAGTCTTTGAAATTACGCCCGATGCAAAAGGAAGGCTATGGTTCAAGACTTTTTCAGGAAGACTATCTTATTATGAAAACGATTCCTTTCATTCCCTGCCGATCAATGACACGTTGCTGCATATCATGTCATCGAGATTCATGAGTTCGATGTATGTGGATGCTCAGGATACGATCTGGATGGGATTTACCGGTAAACGTGGGGGTATGTGCAAAGCCACTTTTGATTCTGTTATTATGATGGAACCTCCTGCCATTCCTATGGATTCGCGGTATTTTATCAAACAGGTGGATACGAATGGGTTTATTTGCGGGAGTCCCGATGGCAAACAAGGGAACTTGTCTTTCTTGAAAATTCAATTACATCACCGTGAGTTTCGGGTCCCCATAAAACCAGGCGTTTTTTATGGCAAACATATCTCTGTGATCCCCCTGCCGGATGCCGGTTTTCTTTTTTACCATGATAAAGATCTGATATTGTTCCGTGGTGACAGTATTCTAAATGAAAAGTCATTTGAAAACAAAATTATAGCGATGTCTCAAGACAAAGGTTACCACACGTGGATCGGAATGTATCAGAACGGAGCTATTCGTAATCCTTTACAAGCTAACCCCCAACATTTTCTTCCGGGCCGGTCGGTTACTGATATCCTTGAAGACACAGAAGGTAATATCTGGTTTTCTACCCTGGAAGAGGGCATATATTTCCTACCGTCGATAAATTTTAAATCCTATTCCACCCAAACCGGCCTTACCCATCCCTTCATTAACAAAGTTGTCGCTGATGAAAAAGGTAAAATTTGGCTGGGCCTTAATAATGGTGATCTGAATATCATAACCGGTAGCCAGGTAAAAACAATCGAATATCCTGGTTGGCCTATAGGTTTTGTAAGTGTTTTGGAGCCCATTGATCATGATAAAATGTGGGTATGTATTGGCTATGATAATTTTCAGATCGACCAGCAGTTAAACGTAAAAAAGATCAGGTTCCAGAAAGAATATAAGCATTTTAATATTAAAGCATTATATCCCGAAAATGACAGTGTTTTCTGGGCAGGCACAGCAACATCTCTGAATAAAATTGTTAAGGATAGAATTGTCTATGACGGGGGGGCTCATGGCTGGGAAAATTGGTTAAGTGTCATATATCCTGCCGGACCCGGTCAGTTATTGATCGGCACCTTAAATGGACTTTGGAGGCACCATCAAGGTAAATATGAATACCTGGGTGATCGATGGCCCTTACTGAAAAACCGGATCACGGACCTGGTGGGTATCGGCAGCCAATTTTGGATTGCTTCCTCCGGCGGGGGAATGCTGATCTTAGACGGGGATAGCCTTCGCCAATTAACTATTTCGGACGGATTGATCAGCACCACTTGCAATGCTTTGTTTTTTGACCCTGACAGCATGCTCTGGGTGGGTACTAACCATGGTTTAAGTATTATTCCGGTAAACACTGACCAGGAAAAACCGGCTATTAAAAACCTGACCATCAGGGATGGCCTGATATCTAACGAGGTCAATGATATAGCCGTAGTGGGTGATAGCGTATGGGTAGGTACGAAAAAAGGCCTCACGGTTTTCAACAAGCGATTGCTGAAGCATCAAAACAATTATCAACCTCCCCTGTTGCTGACCGGTCTTTTCATCAATGGAAGCGCTCACCCTGTAACAGACCGTCTGAATCTCCCCTATAACCGGAATTACCTGTTGATCAAATACAAGGGCCTATCTTATAAAAACGCGGGAAAGCTTACCTACCAATATAAAATGAACGGGATCGACTCGACCTGGAAATATACGACTAACACCTCCGTTCAATACCCCAACCTTGCACCCGGCGACTATACTTTCCATATAGCTGTTGCACAAGATTATTTGCCCGAACCTGTTTCGCCGGTAGGTCTTAACTTTGTGATCCAGCCGCCATTCTGGCAAACCTGGTGGTTCCGTACTTTTTATATCACGACTATTCTTGCTATTATCTATCTCTTCTTCAGGATCCGGGTACTGACCTATAACCGGGATGTGGTTAGAGAATTGATACAAACCCTGATCCAAAAGATCAAAAAAGAAAAATATCTATTTGTGAAAACCGTGCTGGATGGCAGCTATGTAAAAATTCCTTTGTATAAGATCCTGTGGATCGAGGCTGACCGGGATTATATCGAGATCGTTACCCAACAGCAGAAGGTGGTTATCCGGTCGACCCTAAAAAAAATGGACCAGGAATTGAGCGGCTCCAATAATTTTATCCGGATACACCGCTCCTTTATCATTAACATGAACTATATGACAAGTGTCCAGGCTAAATCCGTCCGTCTAAACGAACACCTGATACCAGTAGGTAAATCCTACCTGAAAACCTTAAACCACCTGAAAGAAGTCTTGCAGGAAAGATCCGTTTAATACCTTTTATCCCCAATACCCCTTCCCTTCGTCTTGAATTTGCTTCCCTTGGTCGCAAAGCCTTGATTTTGCTTGCTTCCCGGCTACTCCGACCTATACTTTTGGAAACGTAAAAACATCCTGAAAATGAAACGAAGAATCATTTTACTATGCATAGCCAGCCTTTGGATGGGTTGGACAAATGGCCAAAATAGCGGTGTCGCAATTAATCCGGATAATGCAGATCCCCATCCCTCCGCCATACTCGATATTAATGCTCCGAACCAAGGTTTGCTGATCCCCAGGATGGGTACTGCTGAAAGATTGGCAATTATTACCCCGGCCCTCAGCCTGATGGTATTCGATACCGATGAAAAAGCATTCCGGTATTTTGATGGGACCGCCTGGTCGGCATTAGGTTCCGGTCAGGGCGCTTTTCTGCCGCTTACCGGCGGATTGATGACCGGGTCGATCCAATTCGATGATCCGGTGAAAAATATCCTGGGAGGGGTCAATCATCAGGCGCTTGTTCAATTCAACCAATATGGCAAAAACGATATAACCCTCAGCTCGGATAATGGAGATTATGCCAAAGGAGCGCTTTATATCGGGGATGACCTGGTACAATTATATGGCGGGACCGGTATAACGGCAGATGTCTGGGCCAATAACAAACAAATATTAATATCTGCGCCTCCGGGCCCGGCTTCGACCAATAGCTCCGGGGCAGCTTTTACGATCATCCGGGGCCAGGATGTTAATCAATCCGTGTTATTCGCAGATCCTTTTCACCTGGGATTGATCGATCATTCAAACCTTTCATTTATGCCCTCCAATGGCCTGCTGATCGGTAATAATCAGCAGGCCATGATTGCCTCGACCACCATTCCGGGTCCGGGTACGTTGGTCAGCTCCCAGAATTCGCAGGTACAAGCCGGTGTATTCAATACAGTGGTGCTGGGGGGCAGGAACATCACCGCTAAAACCAGCCATACGGCCTATGTGGAGCAATTGGCGATCTCACCTTCCGGTGGCCAGCCGGTGGAAGGATTACTGCGGGCCGACGGAATTTCCACAGATCGAAGCTGGACGCTTCCCGATAAAGACGGCAATCTTGCTTTGGCCGAAGATAACCCCTGGCAGCAACAAGGCATAGCTGTTTTTATCAAAGAAGGAAAGGTGGGGATCGGTACGGAAACCCCGGATGCGGCACTGGATGTGCAAAGCACTACCAGCGGTATATTACCGCCCAGAATGACAACCGTTCAAAGGGATGCCATGGATCATCCCCAACCCGGTCATATCATTTTTAACATAACCATCAACAAGCACCAGGGATTCGATGGCTCCGCCTGGCATGACCTTTATTAAGCCAATATTTTAGAAAGTCTATGATCATCAAATCACCTATAAAGACCCATTTTAACCTGGCGCTTTTGTTGCTATTGTTAATTCCCTTTGGGGCCTTTGCCCGGACCAGTACCTCTTGGACCGGCATACTGAGCACCGATGCCAACGATCCGGGCAATTGGTCCGGGGGAATACCTGATGCAACAGTGGATGCCTTTTTCGGTGATCAATACTTCACGGGGAAATTTCAGCCGGAATTAACCGCTAACCTAAGCTGCCATAACCTGGTAATCGGTGAGCCCGGGGCCGCTCCCCAAAAATTCCTGCTTAGTCTGTCTGCTAAAAGTCAATCGCTGACGATCATGGGAGACCTGGTCGTTCATGAGGCCATCCTGCAAGTGCATGGTGGAACCATCACTTTACAGGGTGATATCGAGGGCGGAAAGATCTATTTGGAAGACAACCAATTGGTTTTGGAAGGAATGCGGCCGCAATATCTTAATGCCGATCTACTGGAAGCCGATCAACTGCTGATCGACAACCCATCCGGGGGAGTATTCCTGCAACAAACCATTATTGTCAGGAGAATGCTAAGCTTTCTGGCCGGCGATATACATACCTCTTCCGGCGCACTGTTGACCTTGTTGGATGGCGCTTTGATCAAAGGCGCCTCAGCCGCTGGCTTTGTCAACGGCCCTTTGCAAAAGACCGGGAAAGAGGCCTTCGAGTTCCCAATTGGGAGGATCGGTGCTTGGGGAAACAGAGACTTCGCTCCTATATCCATATCAGCGCCGGGAAAAGCCGAAGCAAGCTTTACCGCAACGTATCATCGGGATCGACAGCTCTTCGGTGATACCATCGATCCAAGCCTGGCACAAATCAGCAATTGCGAATACTGGACCCTTGAAAATATTGACAATTCAGTAGCAGTGGAGGTTTCCATCAGTTGGGATGAGAATAGTTGTGGTATTGGGGAATTGGGGAAGCTCGCTATTGCCCGCTGGTCTGACCATTTATGGGAAGACCTGGGCAATAGCGGCACCTCCGGAGACAGAGCCTGTGGTTGGATCAAAGCGACAAAAGCCATGAGCAGCGGTCCTGTAATCCTGGCTTCCGGAGCACTTGTTCCCCAACCCGAAACAGCATTATACCTGGTCAATAAAGGCGCTCAGGTAAATATCGGCCCACAAGTCACCTTAGTGGTTAACGGCAACCTGGCCAACCGAAAGAATGCTAAGCTTCACAATAGATCCCAAATCACACTCCTAGGTGACTTCATCAACTTCGGCGGACGTTCGGGATATATCAGCGAACAAGGTAAAGTCATATTGTCCGGCCTTCAGCATCAAACGATCGTCAGCAATGAATCCACCGACTTTCAACAGTTAACTTTATCCGGAGATGGGCTAAAACAAATGCTCGGCGATATACAGGTGGAGGGTAGCCTGGATCTTCAGGACCTCGAATTGTCTACCAGCCATAGTACCCTGACCTTTATCAACACGGATCACACTGCTCTTCAAAGAAGTAAAGGTTTTATCAGCAGCCGATCCGGCGGGTCTTTGATCCGGCATATGAACAGCACCGATACCTATTTATTTCCGGTTGGCGCCAACGGGCCAATCTACAGACCGGTTGCCATTACGCCGGAAAATGAAACCTTTCAGGCCTATTCCGTCAGGTTTATTGATCATGACCCCACACAGGATGGTTATGATATCAACCGTAAAAGCGCCGGGATCGATGCGATAAATAAAGCATATTATCACAAGATCGGAAGAGTGGAAGGATATGATCCGGTAGATATTGATCTGTTTTTCGATACGGAAAAAGAGGAGGCTTTCAATACGGTTGCGCATTGGCAAGGTATTCCGCAATGGGAAGCCATTGAAAACCTGGAACAGATCGCTGCAACACCGGAAACCATGGCTCATTTTAAGCTGCTGAATTGGACTGATTTTGAGTACTTTCCCTTTGCCTTCGCTTACAAACAGTTAGACGTTCAGGCATTGGTTATCCATGAATCGCCGAATGCTTTAGGTGCTATTCATTTGCAGGTGTCCGGTGGAAAACCGCCTTACCAGTATGAATGGAATGGCCAGCAAACACCCACCACAGGAGAACTAAAGGCCCTGTTTACCGATACGCTGGGTTTTGACAGCCTGGCATTGGATATTCCGGTCCTTACTCAAAACAACAACCTTCAAGATCTGGCTTCCGGAACCTATTCCGTTAACGTTATCGATGCCCTTGGCAAGGAGCAATCCTTAGACATACCGGTTGGTGTGGAATGGGCATGGGTCGACCAAAATGGCTTGAGCATCGATGAGCACTCCATCATTAAAACGTCATCAGACGGTTGGGGTAATGGCACTGCAACGGCAGCCAATGTCTTTGCCAGCGGTGTGGATGGCGCTTTTCAGTTTGCCCTGGATCAGTTGGATGCCGATCAGGCCATTGGGTTGAGAACGGAAAACAATGCGCCATCCATGGATTACCGCAACATGGATTTTGCCTTTTTTATCCAGGGTCAGGATATTCATATCTGGGAAAACGGGCAGCTCCATAAAAATGTATCTATCTATCATGCCGAAGACCTGCTCCACCTGGAACGGCAAGGGTCGATGCTCCAATACCGGCAAAACGATAAGATCCTTAGAACGGCCAATATACCGATTGCCGGTACTTACTTTCTGGACGTTTCGATCTTCACCGAAAAAGCCAAGATTTATAAGGGGTTGATCATCGGGCTATCTCATTGGCCTACCCTTCGGCCAACCATCAAACATGTCAGTTGTGGCGAAGCCTTTGACGGTTCTATTACACTCAATGCATCCCACTACGGAAAAATTGCGTTTACCTATGAGTGGTATTACCAGCATTCCCTCATTGCTACAACCCAGGACCTGACAGGGCTGGGGCCTGGAGTGTATACGGTCAAAATAGATTATCTGGGAAAACCACCGGCTAACCAGGCGCCATTGATCAGAACCTTCACCATCGGTTATGAAGTAAAATGGGATGAACTGGATAATGTTACCGCCAATGCCAATGATCTGACCAGGGCTACCTGGGGTAACGGTTGGGATGCAGGAGCCATCTCGCTGAATATACTAGCCGGTTATACCAATGGATGGGCTGAATTTCAGTTAAATGATCTCCAGGACCGGGTAGCTTTCGGCTTATCTCATTCCAATAGTGGTCCCGGACCTACCATAGATTACGGGTTGATCATTGACGGGCCCAGCCGTTCCGTTTTTGTGTTGGAAACCGGTAATACGCCGCATGTCACATTTTTCAATCCCCGCTCCAGTGATATAAGGATCAGGATCGAGCGGAAAGCCGACCTCATCAGGTATTCGGTCAATGGAAGCGATATTGGATATACTTCCGCCATTAGCCAGCCGGATAAGCCATTGATCGTTGATGCTTCTATCTTTAATCAGGCTACAATAAAAGAGGCGATCACTTCCTTCTCCTGCCCAACCGAAATTGATTATACCCCTCATCAATATGCCGCTTTAACCAAAAAGATGGACGCTTTGTATTATGGGGAGCAGGAATTCGGGGATGTGTATGACATATTTTTAGGGGTGCTGAGATTTAAATATGAGGAAGACTATGCCACGGATAATGATATCCTCGATTTTAAGATCTTCAAAGCTACCGGGGATCCCGGTCAGGTTTTGGCGCCGCTCACTCCGGCTAACACGGGTCTGAACCTACCGGTGCAAACCGGGGATAATTGGTACGAGATCCCCATTTGCTCCTATTTGCCACAAGGCAGCGGGTGGTTCATCCTGGAAGTAAACGATCAAAAAGGAGAAAAGGAATACTTAAAATTCTACGCCTTTTGTCGCAAGTAAAAGCTAATAAAATAACGATGAACAGGAACATTTTTCTAAAGACCCACCAGGCACTTTTATCAGCAACGGGATTTGCTCTGCTGATTGTATTGGGTAGCTGTAATAATAGCCTGGAGCCGGTCGAGTTTGCCCGATGGGTGGAGGAACCCGGTAACGGACTGCATGTGATAAAAGAGATCGGTGACCTGGAATACCAATTGCAATGCCGGCCGCTGGATTATATTGTGGTCAAGGAGGAAAAGAAAAAGCAGATCAGCCGGACAAGGCTGGAAAGCCGGAAAAAGGAACTTGAAGGCCTGCAATATTACCGGCTAAGGTTTGCCAACAAAAGCCGAACCGGGGATGTTTTGGCTTCAAGCACGACTTCCCATCAGGACTACCAGGATAGACTGACATATGCTTCATTCGACATGCAGGAGGATATTTACCTGGTTGAGGGGCAAGATACGTTGCCCTGCCGCTTATATCATTTTGTCAGAAGCCATGGAGTGGCTCCCTATGTGGATTTCATGCTGGCCTTTGACCAATCCCCCCCACAAAAAACCGA
>JANQFB010000151.1 GCA_028278085.1 Chitinophagales bacterium | reverse complement strand
AGTTCAGGAAGGCTTCCAGCATATTGAAATCATAGTCCGCCGATGCAGCATCCATTTCCAGGTATTGAAAATAGTTTTGCACCACTGCGATCCAGCATTTCCAAAGGTCTTCGCAGGCATAGGGATCGACCGGATCGGTGAGCATATTGCGGATCAGGGAATCGAATTGGTGGTCGAGGAATGCCGGCATATACTCGTTGATGCTCGTCCGGCCGGTAGAGTCCTCCCAATATTGGACGAGATATTGCTCGAAGCGCGGGCTATCGAGGTCACATTCAAAGGTATCGCAGAATTCAACCGGGATCTCGAATTCAAAACAACCGGTTGCGATCGTAACCACGGAATCCACTTGGGGATCAGCGCCCAGGTAAGCATTCAGCCCGTTGATATCCGCATGGTCGATATAATAATAGAGTGTATCCAGGAAGGTATCTACCTGTGCCGTGAGGATGGAATCGATCCGCTGCCGGAACCGGTCGAAATAGCTATAACCGAAAGTATTGGCAGGCGTAATAGAATTGGGATCGTTAGTATTGGCGATCAGATCTCTTTCGACGAGATAGCTGCCCGGCTCCTGCAGGAAATATGTCTTTACAAAAGTGGTTTTCCTGGCCAGGCAGGTATCCGCCGGGATCAGGATCTCATCCCTGACCGGAAAGTTGGGATCATAGGGATCATCCAGCCTGCTGATGGTAAAAACTACCCGGTAATCGCAGGTCTGGCAATATTGGGTGCATGTCTCCCTGATGTCGTTTGGGGTGATCTCATAGTCAAGTGTCAGGGCGGTGGGTTCTGCAAAAGCGAGCGTTTTGGAAGCCTTCAGTCCGCCATTCATCGGGGTGATGATCAGGCTGCTGTCCACTACCTGGAAGGTACCACCGGCAGCCGTCGGAAGGGGTTCCATCAAAGTATCCCCTAACACGGCAAAGCAACTGGCCAGTGGTTGTCCGCTTTTTGACCGGTAAACCACCGTACTGCGCTTATTCGGGTCGATGGTGATCTCTTTGATCACGGTTTTTGCAGCGGGGGCTTCATCGCCGAACAAACGGACCAGCTCGATATCCGCCACACCGCTATAAAGATTTTTAACTGTCCTGTTGGTACCGCTCACCTGGCTGCCCAGTCGGTGGACCGCGCCAGGACTGGAGCTTTCCAGGATACGCTCCGATCCGTCCGAATAAAAAAGTGTTCTTGAAAAGGGAAAGCCTCCTGCATTCGGAATTCGGATATCCGGATTATTATCGGAATAAAAATCATGGAAAGGGCCTCCTGCCAATGGTTCGGGATCCTGGTAGTTATGGTCTGCGTCAAAATCTTTTACCGAATAGAGCCCTCCGCCCGATGTTTGCAATAATCCCGGCCGGAATTCAAAATGGCCCTGATCCAAGGGGGCGGCCATAGATAGCCAGGCATTCCTACCGTTGTAGTCGTACAAATTTTGTGAAACAATGGTGGTTTGGGTATAGGGCTCATTGCCCTGGCTTTGCCGGGTCTGTCCGAGGCCATCGGAATAGGTGATACCTTCCCGGATCCTGGTTTGCGGGGAAAATCCCCGCTGGAAACGCCAGATCATATCATGGTCGAACTGGTGATAAAAAAAGCCGAAGGAGGGGGCAGCGGCTATACTTTGAACGCCCTGGTTGAATCCGGGGGTAGCGCTCCATTCCCCCCAATTATCGGCATTGCCCACCCCTCCTTCGTAATAGTTGCCGATCGCCCGTACCCGCCAAATGTAATAACCGGTGCCTTCTGCCAGGGTCAATTTCAGGTGTGTGGTTTCTGTTTCCAGTAAAAGGGCTTTGTTCCAATCGATGAGGGCGGTAATATCCTGTTCCGTGGTTTTTTCCGGATCCACATTGAACAATCGCAGCAACTGAAATTGGTAGTTAGGTGTTTGTTCGCAATCTGAGGTCCATTCGAATACCTGGGGATTGGCATTGGAAACCGCACCGATGGGAACAATAGTAACCACGGCGGCACTGGCATCGATGCCGGTCTTCTCCCGTACAAAGGCAAAAAGCCGCACATCGCTGGCCACAGCAGGCATTGCCGAATAGCCGGAAACCACGATCTCGAACCTGTTGACCAGGGGATGAAAATGCCTGAAATCCAGCTTCCGGAGCGCTTCCGGCTTTTCTTCATCGATCATCATATTCGCATCAAAGCGGAGAATGGTATCCCCGGGTCCGGAGAAGGTAGACAAGCCAAAGACCTCAAGGGCAACCTTAACCCCGAAAAGATGGTCGCCATATTCGTAATCCTCGCCCAGGTCAAGCTTGACATATAGATCTGCGTTCCGGATAACCTCCTGGCATGTGGTTGGTGAGGCCGGATTATCCCTAACGTAAATGGTTTGCTGTTGGCGCAGGCTGAGGCTGGAATGATCATAAAAGACCGTATCTGTTCTGGATTGAGCTAGTGAATCATGGTTAGCGCCTGTAAGAGCGATCCAAAAAAAACAGAACAAACGGGTCATATGATGGTTCCGAAGGTTCATGGGGGATCAGCGTTTGTAGTTTTTTGCCCTCAGATCAACCAGCCGGTAATCTTTATAGGCAGCTAAGAGCTGCTCCTGAGGTGTGAAAAAAAGCGACCAAACCGGTTGGTCCAGGAGGTCCGTGGTATAGTCATAGCTGTTTTCCCGGAAAACGATGGTGGAGCTGACGACTTCGTTGGTAGGTAGATAAGTCATTTTGATGCTAACCAGATCAGCCGTTTTTGTGGCAATGGCATAGGTGATGGTGGTGATATTGAACAGCCGTTGTCCCGTTTCATTCAGCTCCAGGGTGATCTCGCGGTCAGCCTTCATTTGTTTGTTTTTAATTTTCCGGCAGGATTGCACTTCGCACATGGTCAGGAGGGTGTCTTGCAGCATGGTAAGATGGCCGGACCGCTTTTCTGTTTCCACATTAAACCTGGAATCGGTGATATAGAGCACTTTTTCCAAGGGCATCTGGGTGATGGATACCACACTGTCGTGAAACACCTTGGCATGATCGGTAATGATCCTCCCTTGCCGGTCGTTCATCAATACCTTGATCTGCGCAAAGTGATGGGGCATTTTCTGACTGTCGCGCATTACCGTCCGGACCGAATAATAGAGGTACCAGGCAGTATTGGCGGAAACTGTCTTTTCCGGAACCGTGTTCATCCTGGTATAGGCTGCCCGGATCATATCCAAACAGGTGCCGGGAGATTGAGCATGTACCCCTGATAGCAGGAACAGGAAAAGGAGGGTATGGATCTGTTTGCGAACTTTCATGACTAATTTGGAGCCCTCATCACTTTCCGGGCATTGTATTGATCTTCCGATATCATCCGTATCCCTTTGATGGTCTCTACCAGGGTCCGGTTCCGGTCACCCTGTGCATTATACTGGAAGTAGCTGGCAAAATGATCCTGGTTCAGGCTGGCTATCAGTCGCATGGTACTGAAATCATACACGAAGCATTCGGCCAGGGATTCTATCGAATGCGCTTTAAGGTCATCGATCAGGAATTTACCCGGCTGGGGAGCATGATTGGTGAAGTTGATCAATAGCTTAGCGCCCGCTTCCAGGGCATTCAGCTCGGTCGGGGGTAAATAGGTTTCAAGGAGTGTCCATTCTCCTGTTTTAACCACTTTGTTAAGTTTTTTGCTTACACTTGACCCGGAGCCGTCCGACAAATGGATCTCCAGCAACTGATCCAGCTCTCCGGTTGTTGTAGCCATCGCCCAGACTTTTACCAGCAGCCCTTCTTCCTGGAGTTGATCGGTCAGGCGAAGCCCCTGGATAGTCTGGCTTGATGACTGACCTGCCGTCATCGCCAGGCAGTTATTACCGGTATGACCGGTACCCGGCCTGTTGCCATGATCTTTTTCAAAACTTTCAAACAGGAAAGAATACCTGGAAGCATTGCGCAAGGAAACATTCGGTACCATGAACGGCTCTACCAGGTCGGTAATACTGTTCAGCCCTTGTGCATTGGTCTGCTCCAAGGGAATACCATGGGGATTGTATTCGGTGGTCCGGGCATTGTTGAGCCATTTTTCCGGATCATTGGCTTCCGGATCCCTGAAGTTGTATAAGGTGAATTCGTCAAATACACCTGCATCGTGGTAGTTCCTTTCACCGCCGGCATCGTCGCCACCACCGATGATACTGGTTTTGTACAGTTGTCCGCCTTCCAAATGCCATTTACCCAGGCTGGCCGTTTCGTATGGATTTTCCCTGGTGCCTGTGGAATCGTTGGCCCATTCCTGCTTATGATCGCTGGCATGAGCTACCAGTACCCCATCCATGTAAGCTTTACAATAGACCGGGCAAACCCGGATACAAGGTACTTCCTGGGGGTGGCAAGCATTATCATCCAGGTAATAAACGATCATTCCGTTGGTTGGATCCACGTCGAAGATCCCGTTACCGTTGAAATCAAAAGAGCATTCTGTGATCTTATCATTCACATTGATCACCTCCATTTTTACCCCATCATTACCCAGGTCGATGAATTGGATCTTCAAAATGCATTTTTCATTAATGTCTCCCGCGGTGAAATCGAAGATGGGATGTTCATTTCCTTTGAGCAGCAAGGGTTGCTTACTGGCCAACGCATCGTTCAAGCGGTTCACAAAATTCCTGCGCTTTTGTATTTCGATCGGATCGCCCTGAGACTTGAAAGGTGTTCGCATTTCGCCATAGGTGGAAATGCCGCCGATCGTAGTGGTCAATTGGTTGGCCAGTCCGCTACGCAGCACTTCCACCGCTACCTTGGTATAAGCCTGGTTGGTATGGCTGAAAGGTGTGGTCGGGATAAGCCTGCATGTATTGCCTGCCACTTTATCGATCTGGTAGATACCATCGAATTGCAAATCGTCGGAAGCATCATAGTACCTGACGGTGACCAGGTCTCCCTCGTGGAAATAATCCATGGTGTTACAAATGCTGGTTCCCGATCGTGGTTTGATGCGGATGTAGTTGTGGCTACCGTCAAATTCTTTCGAGATATTCAGATCGCTTTGGGAATACACCATACTTCCTTCATTGATCGCTTTTGGCCGCATCCCGTCGTATTCCTGGTGGCCGAGGTAGGTGTAGGTATGGTAGGTACCATCGTGCTCGAGCGAGGAACCGGCTACATGCAAATTGTTGAAGCCATCCGACGTTTTGGTGAGTACAGGTCTGCCGGTGGTGGCATCAAAAGCCAGGTATTCGGTTTTATGTTGGATCCCATCCTGGGAGGAGATGATCTTTTTGACCATAACCGGATAGCGGACCACCTTGGAGGCTACCGTACTGTGAAGGACATTTTGGGTCATGTTAAAGAACGGCATTGCGCTGACATAGGGCACCGGTATGGTAATGGCTGTCGGCGCCGGTGGCGGGGGAACGGGGATCAGGCCGACGCTGACATCGAATTCCACATTTACATCCACATAGCTGTCGAACACCTGCCGCCCTTCGATGGTTATGTCGGATTCAACACCCAGATCGGCCAGGTGAATGGGATCGTTGATATTTTTTTTGACCGGTAAGGGCTTATAGGGGTCGAAGTATTCAAATTCCTGGTGCGAGCTCATCACCCAGCTATCCTCATTTTCATAATCACCACCATAGGAAGCGATCATTTTAACCTGGCCATGCATCCTGTTCATCTTGAAGGTATAGCCCTGGCTTTCCCATGAATCGACGAAACGCAGGTTGACGACATATAAAGGAATGGGGATCTCCCTCCGATCATCATTAATACCGGTAGCTTCCATAGCGAAGGAAGGATGTTCTTTCACCGTATGGTATTCACTCACGGCAAATCCTGCCTTGGTCCGGCCCTGGTGAATGCCTCTGGCAATAACCCTGGAATAACCGACCGATGGCGACGGCAGCAAGGATTCTCCGATCAACCCGACCGCCTGATCTGCCTCATCCCCGGCAATTGCTTTGCCTTCCAGGTCCCTTCTTTTGGAATTGAAATCGATCAACGGATTCTCTTCCCGGCTGGGTTCGTTGGTGGCCACACCACTGCTTAGTGTCTCGCCCCGCTCATTTTTGGTTGTATAATGATATTCCACCCCGTACAGGATTGTATCGCCCGGTTCGATGCCCTTGTCGAATTGTAGTAACCGTTTCACACGGACACCACCGCCTTTTTTAGCCTGGAGCAGGGGTATTCTCAAATAGGAGTTGGAAAAGTCTACAGACAGGCAATTGTTCTCCCGAAGCTTGGAAAACAGGCTGGAAACCGAACCCATATTGGCTAACAAATGATTGACATTGCTTTCGGCAGCGTCTTCCTCGTCGCTGAAGCCGGATGCGGCCCTGCTGCAATCTTCCCGGAGCAGCTTCCCGATGCGATAATTCTTCACAAAATCCAGGCAAACTTTCCGGGGTGTTGAATACGTGTTATCGCCACCCTGATCTCCCAGGATAATGAACAGGCCTTCCGCATCCGTGCCAACCGATCTTACGGGGGCATATCCGCGGATATAGTCGATGTTGCACGAGGCGGCTCCCAGACCGTCCAGGCCAGCCAGTGCATACAGGAATTTAAAGTATATCCGCTCATTGGGAACGACGTAAGTCGACTGGAGAACGGAGCGATAGCGTTGAAGGTCAGATCCGGTAGGGGTGAGGCC
>JANQFB010000150.1 GCA_028278085.1 Chitinophagales bacterium | reverse complement strand
CCCCCTGATACTACGATGGAAGCCTCCGTTAAAGGCACCTTGTCGGTGGCCTGGTTAACTTCTTTAACCGTAACAGTGAAATCCCCATCTGCCAATTCGGGTGTTAAGCTGCTGACTTCCGCCTGTGCTTCGGATGCTTCGGGTGAAAAGGAATTGGTTTGGATCCCAAATATCTTGCCGGAGCCGTTTAACGCCACATGGGCAAATCCCTTCCCGGAAAAAGCGGTCCGCTTTACCACCAATTGATCGCCTTTGGCAACCGGATAATCGACTACCCCGTTAACAAAAGCAGCCTTTAGCCTGACCGATAGCCGGGGGGCCAGATGCTTGCTGTTAATATTGTTGGCAAAAACCAGTGATTCCGCGTTTTCCTGCTGAGCAGCCTGTGCAATGATCTTTGAATAAACCTTGGAATCCAATCCCTTGATCCTGGGATCATTGACTTTGATCACTTTCGCTGCCCCATAATTCCCCAAAGCAGCCAATTCACTGTCATCATCAGCGCCAATGGCAATGGCGGTACAGGTCGTACCTGCCTCTCCGGCAAGTTTACTGCCGAAATAAACCGCTTCTTTGGCGGATTTGGGAAATTTCCCTGCATTGTGGTCTACATATACTAAAACCGCCATGCTTAAATAACTTTTGCGTCTTGGTGTAATAATTCAACTAACTTCTCGGGTTGATCGCTTTCGATATACCGGCAATCGACTTTAGCAGGCGGTTGTTCGAATACTTCTACCTGCGTCATTTGTTCCGAAACTGCCGGTTCTTTGACGGTAAGCGGCTTGGTCCGGGCCGACATAATACCCCGCATATTGGGGATCCTGAATTCGGCTAATCCTTCGATGGCTCCCAAAACCAGGGGCAGTGAGGCGGAGAGCGTTTCCTTGCCGCCTTCCACTTCTCTGACCAGGGTAGCTTCATTACCATGCAACTCCAGGCCTAAAACGCCCGTTACATAGGGCAAGTCCAATAGCTCTGCCATCATTCCACCGACCTGCGATCCATTGTGGTCGATCGTTTCTCTCCCGGCCATCACCAGGTCATATGACCCTTCGCTGGCAACCGCTGCGATCTGTGAAGCCACAAAGTAGGCATCCGTGGGTTCGGCATTGATCCTAATCGCATCGTCGGCGCCAATGGCCAGCGCCTTCCTGATAATCGGTTCGGTATCGGCTTCTCCCACATTCACAACAGTGATCGAACCTCCGGAAGCCTCCCGGATCTCAATGGCCCGGGATAAAGCAAATTCATCATTAGGATTGATGATAAACTGTACCCCGTTGGTGTCAAGTTGAGTGTTATCAGGTGTAAAGGATATCTTTGTGGTGGTATCAGGAGACTTACTGATACAAACTAATATTTTCATAATTTTGATAGACTTGGTGGACCTAAACCGATGGCAAAAATATACAAAAAAAACAATAAGGTGAAATGGCGTCAGATAGATTAAAACAACTTTTAACTTACCGAAATTCGGCACCTGACGACCCGTTTATACCTTACGCTATTGCTTTGGAATACATGAAATCCGGGGAAACGGAAAAGGCCCTGGAATTCTTCGAAGTATTGATCGGTCAGCACCGGGATTATGTCGGAACTTATTACCACCTAGGGAAGCTCTACGAACAATTGGACAGAGTCGATGAAGCGACGGAAACCTATAACAAAGGTATTGCCGTGGCCAGCCAGGCAGGTGATCAACATACGGTGCAAGAACTTCAACAAGCCCTGAGCTTAATAACCGGGGAATAGACCGCAAAGAATGCCTACATGTTAGATGACTTCCTGCAATTTCTCCGGTCGAATCAATTGTACCACCCCCAATCAAAAATGTTGCTGGCCGTTAGCGGGGGTGTGGATTCAGTCGTATTATGCCGCTTGTTTCATGAAGCCGGCCTCCCTTTCGGTATCGCTCACTGCAACTTCCGTTTAAGAGGAGCCGAAGCTGATGAAGATGAAAGTTTTGTTGCGGAACTAGCTAAGGATTTTAAGGTCGAAAGCCATGCCGAACGATTCGATACGCAAGCATATGCTACGAAAAACAGGATATCCATACAAATGGCCGCCCGCGACCTACGGTACGAATGGCTGGAAAAGATCAGATCAACAAAGGGATACCTGTTTATCGCTACGGCACATCATTTAAATGATTCTATCGAAACATTGTTGTTAAACCTGACCAAAGGTACGGGTATCAGCGGCTTGCACGGAATATTACCTAAAAACCAAAAGCTCATCAGGCCCTTGCTTTTCGCCACCCGGGAGCAAATAGAAAAGTTTGCTGCCGGGCACAAGGTCCGCTTCAGAGAAGATGCTTCCAACGAATCGTTGAAGTATCAACGGAACCGGATCAGGCATACCGTCATACCCGCACTCAGGCAGATCAATCCCGGGCTCGAACAAAGCCTGGAACAAACCATTCAAACCTTCCGACATACCGAATCGATCTATCGTTTTGCCCTGGAGCAGATCAGGGATCAATGCATGAACAGGCAAGGGGATGAAATATTTATTCCGATCCGAAAGCTCCTGAAAATGCCCGGATATCCCCTGGTATTGGAGGAGTTGCTCAAACCTTACGGATTTACCAGGCAAGTGGTAAGTCAGCTATGCGAACAGCTAACCGTGGAGCAAGCCGGGAAAATGTATTATTCCCCCACCCACCGCGTCCTTAAAGACCGAAGGTTTCTCATCCTGGCCGCTAAGGATACCCGGCACATCACAAATTATTTTATCCCTGACGGCCAGGCTCAGCTCGATCTGGAAGGACTCCGGCTCAGCATTCGGACGGTCGATGCCAAAGGCTTCCGGATCCCCAAGGCAGCAAAATTCGCCAGCCTGGATCTCCGGAAGATCAAATTTCCATTACAGATCCGGAGGTGGCGGAAAGGGGATTATTTCTATCCCTACGGATTGACCAGGAAAAATTCGGACAAACCCGGCAAAAAAAAGCTCAGTGATTTCTTCGTCGATCAAAAACTCAATCTCCTCGATAAGGAAAAAGCCTGGGTACTGCTTTCCGGCCAGCAGATCGTATGGGTGGTCGGATACCGGATCGACGACCGTTTCAAGTTTACCTCAAATACGAAAAAAATATTACTTTTAGAAAAAATTGACGCCTGACCATGCATCCCCAGCCGGTTTATGAGGAAAAGCAATACCTTGGCAGGAATAAGCATATGCTTGCTATCCGGTTGATCCTTTCCGCATTCTGTTTTGCCGCTTATTATGCCTCCCGTAACCGGGAAACTTCAGCCGACCATTTCCTGGTGCTGGGGATCGGTATATTATTTTTCTCCTCCATCCTGACGTTTATGGTCCATTTCCGGACCAAGATCATCAACAAAAGCATCGAGCTGGAAAAATTCTGGATGATCCGGAAGGTAAAGATCCCGATCAAGAACATCAGATCTGTGGAGGTGGTGAAATATGCCCGTTTTTATGTCAACAACCCGGTTTTTAACCTGCACCTGAAGGGCCAGATCCATTTTTATACGACCGGAGATAAGGTTATCCGGATCACGGATAAAGACGGCTTGATTTATCTATTGGGCAGCCAGCAGCCGGAGCGGTTGATGAATGTGATCAAAGAACAGATGAAGGAGTTGTTAAGCTGATTTTTGCGTTTAAATATTTTTACATAATTTTGACTTCAATAAAAGCCTAAACTAATGAAAGTAACTGTTGTTGGAGCCGGAAATGTAGGCGCCACCTGTGCAAATGTTATCGCACATAATGATTTTGCGAAAGAAGTAATTCTACTGGACATCAAGGATGGTGTGGCGGAAGGTAAAGCGCTGGACATCTGGGAAACCTCTCCGATAAATTATTTCAGTACGAAAACGATCGGTGTAACCAACGATTATTCCAGGACAGCGGATTCCGATGTCGTAGTGATTACCTCCGGGTTACCCCGGAAGCCCGGGATGAGCAGGGACGACCTGATCTCCACCAATGCCGGGATCGTGAAATCCGTTACGCAAAATGTATTGGAACATTCTCCCGATACCATCCTGGTTATTGTTTCCAATCCCCTGGATGTTATGACTTATTGCGCCTACCTGACGGCCCAAATTGATCCCAAACGTGTTTTCGGCATGGCCGGGATCCTAGATACGGCCCGTTATCGCGCTTTCCTGGCCGATGCCATTGATTGTTCTCCCAAAGACATACAGGCCGTACTCATGGGTGGTCACGGCGATACGATGGTTCCCTTACCCCGTTATACCACCGTAAGCGGTATTCCGGTAACGGAACTGATCGATGAGGCCAAGCTGGACGCCATTGTCGACAGAACGAAAAGCGGCGGTGGTGAGATCGTTAATCTCCTGGGAACCTCAGCCTGGTATGCTCCAGGAGCTGCCGCAGCTCAAATGGTTGAAACGATGGTCAAAGACGAACGCAGGATCTTCCCCTGTTGCGCCTGGCTGCAAGGGGAATACGGACTCTCCGACCTTTACCTGGGCGTTCCCGTCAAGCTGGGCAGAAACGGCATTGAAGAAATTATTCAGTTACAGTTGAACGACAGTGAAATGGCCATGTTAAACCAATCTGCGGAACATGTCAGAGAAGTCATGGGTATTTTAGATAAGATGGAATTAGTATCATAAACCAGATATTATGAAACAAATATTAGCACTTGCAATTCTCCTCGGAAGTTTAACACCTTTTTATAGCTGTGATAAAGGCGGGCCCGGCGGTAAAGCCAGTATCCGGGTGGTCGTCCGGCATCATGAAGCGCTGATACCCGGCGCTACGGTGAAGATCGGCTACGATCAAACCGAATTGCCTACTACTTTTGACGGAAGCAAGGTGGCTGACTCCAGCGCCGTTACCGAGTTCACTAACCTGAAGAAAGGCGACTATTATTTGTTTGCCGAAGGAAAAGATACGGCTATTAATGAAACCGTTAGCGGCGGCATTCCGGTTACCATCCGGGACAAAAACAACATGCTCGAAATAACCGTACCGGTTACGGAAGGCCACGCCCACGACTAAACCCCTGCGTTCGAAGTTTTCCTCCATTGCCGGTGATACCGATCATCGGCTCGTTCCGGATCGCTATTGATCCCATATGGTTAGGGATCTATATCTTTTGATGGACTGTGTTCATCTTTACGGTTCTTTCAAAATAAATGGGAAGCCTTACCGTTAGCATATGAGGAGCGGCTATTCACACTCCGACATCCACCTTCACAAGAACGAACCCATAGTGGCATTACTTTGCTAATTTTGAGCAACAGGTTTCCTATGATCAGATTCCCGAACACCCATAGCATTGTCCTGGTTTTGCTAATCCTTTCCGGTTTTTTAGCGGGATGCACCATGGATAAATCTTTCCCGATCACTATTGCCGGCGAAGACGGATACCCTACTGCCATCAGCGAGATCATGCAGACCCAGTGCGCTACCAGCGGTTGTCACAATACAACCAGCAAGGCTGCGGCAGCCGGTCTGTCATTCAGTACCTGGAATGAATTGATGCAGGGCGGACGCAATGGTGCGGTGATCATCCCCTACCGGTCCGATCAAAGCTGGACGCTCTTTTTTATCAATACCTTTAATGAGCTCGGTATCAGCCTGGAACCTAATATGCCCTTCAACAAAGCCCCGTTGAGCAAGGAAAAAGTCCTAGTGATCAGAGATTGGATCGATGCGGGGGCGCCAGATTTCAACGGGTATGTTAAGTTTTCGGATGATGCAAACCGGCGGAAAGTATATGTCACCAACCAGGGATGTGATATGGTAACCGTGGTGGATGCCGCCAGCCAACTGGCCATGCGATATATCGATATCGGGATATCGGCTACCACAGAGGCTCCACATATGATCAAAGTAGATCCTCAAAACAGGTATTGGTATGTGGTGTTTACCGCCGGCACAGCCATACAGAAATTCGATGCCAGGACCGACGAGAAAGTCGGTGAGCTGGATGTTGGCGTAGGGGCCTGGAATACGCTGGTGATCAGTGAAAACGGCAAGACCGGCTTTATGGTCAATTGGGAAGCCAATGGTTCCATTGTCCGGATGGACCTGGAAAATATGCAAGAGATCCAGCGATATGCCGGAACCGGAGAGTTTTCCTGGCCGCATGGCATTGCCTATCATGAACCCAGCGAGATGTTATATGTCACTGCCCAAACCGGCAACTTCGTATACAAGATCGACATCAGCGATTCAATTTTCATCGAGAAGGAAGAAATATCCATCGAACCCGGTAAACCGCCGATCGGTATTTCCTCCCTGGATCCGCATGAGGTATTATTATCCCCTGACGGCAGTAAATATTTCCTGACCTGTCAGAAAACCAACGATGTCCGGGTGGTGAGTACGGAAAATGATAGTGTGATCGCGATCATACCGACAGGAGATTTCCCCCAGGAAATGGCTATTTCCTACACAACACCCTATCTTTTCGTAACCTGTATGGAGGAAGCCTGTGCTGAGCCGAAATGTCATGGTTCCGTTGCCGTGATCAATTACGAAACAAATACCCTGGTCAAGGAGCTGCAATATAAAAGCTTTCAACCCCATGGCATTGCCGTCGATGATGTGGAACGACTGGTCTATGTCGCCTCCCGGAACACCAATCCCAGTGGACCCGCCCCTCATCATGCTGCATCCTGTGATGGCCGCAACGGTTATTTGCAGTTGATCAACCTGGTTACCTTGGAGTTTGTGACCAATTACAAAACGGAGTTATCCGTAGATCCTTATTCCATTGCCGTCCGGAATTGAACGGGCATTCGGTTTCCTTCCGCCAACACCTGCATCTTCACGGCAAGGTCTCCACTTCCCCGGCAATATCAATTGGAAAAAATTAACGATCTTACCGGCCCCAAAAGATCATTCGGCAAGCATCGATGACAGCCCAACTAAAACCCGATACCAGCCTTCCGGGATCAACTGCCGGATCTGCAATATGGGGTGACCGTAAGGAAATAATCGGACTCCTGGCCATTTCCCTGTTAACCATCATTTGTTTTTATCCAGTAGATCAAAAGGAATTTACCAATTGGGATGATCAAACCTTTATCACCCAAAATCAATTGCTCCGCGACTTTTCACCGGTAGGCCTGTGGGGCATCTTCAGCAGCCACGACAATTACCTGTATATGCCCCTGACAACCCTCTCGAGGGCGCTGATCTATCACATCATGGGTCCGGAACCTTCCGCTTTCCAGTGGTTCAACCTATTACTGCATGTGATCAACCTGGTTTTGGTATACGTATTATTCCGCGGGTTAACGGCCGGTAAAAACATTGCCCTGATCACATGCCTGCTCTTTGCGGTTCACCCCTGGCGAACGGAGCCGGTTAGCTGGACGATCGGCGGCGTTTACCTGCTGTCGACCACATTCTTCCTGGCAGCCCTTATCCAATACCTTAAATTTCTTCGGGACCATCAATGGAAATATTATTGGGTATCACTGCTGGCCACTACAGGAGCCTTGTTGTCTAGCTTTTACGCGGTTTCCCTTCCCTTGGTCATCGTATTGGTAGATATGCTGCGGCATCGGCCACTGACCAAACGGATCTTATTGGAAAAGCTGCCATTTTTCGGGATCAGCGTCCTATTCGGCATCATAGCCGTTGTGGTGATGGAAGAACCGGGCAGTTTACAAAAAGCCCGTTCTTTTACCGAAGGCATCTTATTCGGGGCCTATGGTTACATCCACTATATCTACCAGTTTTTATGGCCACTAAACCTGTCGGCATTTTATCCCTATCCCGATCAACAGCAGGAATGGTTGCCATGGATCTATTATGCAGCGCCCCTGCTGATGTTGGGCGTTTTGGGGTTGTCCATCTTTTATGGAAAGACAGGCCGCTTGTGGGCCTGGGGAATGCTCCTTTATAGCGTATCCATTTTATTGTTCCTGAAATTTTCCTTCCTGGATCCCTACGGAAAGTATATTGCAGCCGACCGGTATACCTATATACCCTCACTCGGATTATCATTTGCAGCCGCCGTTCTGTTCGATCAAATGATCAGCCGGTTGTCTTTTAAGCAGCGATCTTATAAAATTCCCTTGTACATAGGATTAGGGATCTTCGCGATGATCCTGGTGGTTGTCAGCTATCAACGCAATAAGATCTGGCAAAACAGCGAAACTTTATGGACCAGTGTGATCGAGGCATATCCACGGGTAAGGCTTGCCTATAATAACCGGGCCAATCATAGGCTGTACCGGCAAAATAACTTCGAACAGGCCATGAAGGATTATAACAAAGCCATTGAAATTGCCCCCAAATATGCACCGGCCTATCTCAACCGGGGAAATGCTTACAGTATGACCAACCAATATGATAAAGCCATGGCGGATTTCGACCGGTCTATATCGCTAGACCCGGGCAATTACAAGGCTTATAGCAACAAAGGAAATGCCTATTGGATGCAGCAGCGGTTGCCGGAAGCGCTCCAGGCCTATAACAAAGCCCTGGAAATACATCCGGAAAATAAAAGCACCCTCGTTAACCGGGGTAATGTGCTTACCAGCCTTGGCCAATATGAAAAGGCTTTGGCCGACTATCATAAAGCCATCAAACTATATCCCGATTATGCTTCTGCCTATTTTAACCGGGGAAATTTTTACAAAGATACCGGCCGGCCCGAATTGGCCATCCGCGACTTCAACCGGACATTGCAGTTGGATCCCGAACATAAGCAGGCCTGGTGGGGGCGGTCGCATACGTATTATACCCTCGGCCAGTATCCGAATGCCTTGCAAGATGCCCTGAATGCCCAAAAACTGGGCTACCCGATCGAGCCGTCTTATATCGAATTGCTACGGAAAAATCAATGAAAATTATGGCCAGCAGGGTTAGCTTTTCCTACCGCTGGATCACAAACTTAGCTACTTGCCGTGTACCGTTTGAAGTGATCCTGAGGAAATAAAGTCCCGGTTCGAATTGCCCGGAAGAAATGGAAACGGTTGAAGCATCCGGGCTTACCCTGTTGCGATAAATACGGGCGCCCAGCGCATTATAGATCTCTATTTCCGCCCTTTCGTCCAAAGAGACTCCAGCTATATGAATGATCTGATTCGCAGGGTTGGGATATATATTCAGGGAGCCATCCGGATCAGTGGTACCAGTTACCGGTTCCATACCGACTGATAACAATGAATCATACAGGTTGGTCAAGGAATCATAATCCAAAGATCCGGGATCGGGATTCATGGTCATGAGCCCGCCGCGGAAATTACCGATCACCAATTCCATCTGGCCGTCATTATTGATATCCTTGCCATGTAAGGTAGTACGGTTACTGATCCGGATACCGGAAAACATGCTATCCAGCAAGGTAAATTTTCCGTCGAGATTTTCTTCCAGGTTACCATACAGATAAACACTTCCTCTGTCGCGGCCGACCAATAGGAAATACTTTCCGGTACTATCCAATGTCGTTACAAAAGGTGCGCTATATCCTACGATATCTCCTGTTTTCCGGACATTGACCTCGCCGAAAAATTTGGACGTTTCAAAGAATTGCGGACTTTTCGGAGAGCCCAGGTTTTCATAATAATTAAGGTTTCCGTTCCGCTCTCCGATCACCAGGTCCAGGGTGCCATCCCGGTTCATATCGATCAGTTGCGGTGTACTGAACTGGCCGACGTCGATATCCTGGTAATTGGCCTGTTTTAATTCAAAATTGGCGGTATTGCCCGGTCCGGCTGAATTCTCGAAATAGTGCAGCAGGCCGTCGAGATCACCCAGGATCATATCTTCATCACCATCGTTGTCCAGGTCTCCGAATGTCGGAGCAATCCCCCGCAGCAACAAACTACTGATATTGACATAGTCCCTGTCGATCAATTCAAACACCGGCAAACCGGCAGTACCGGTATTCTCATAAAGGGCCAGGTGGGCAATATAGCCGTTAGTACTGTTGAAATAGCCATAATTCCCGATAACCAGGTCCTGCAGCCCATCACTGTTATGATCGAAAAATACCGGAGTCGGGCCGGATCCGACATCGATCATATCTTCCACCAGGAATCGGTCATGCTGATAACTGAAGGTTTGGTTGATATTCGATTTGATATTTTTATAATACAGCACATTGGAAAAATTCTCCGAAAAGCTTTGAGAGTTCGGTGCAACCAGGATATCCAGGATATCATCATTATTCACATCCAGTTGAAAGGCTGCGGGAAAATTCCATAATACCACCGGTTCATTGTAGATAGGAAAGCTATCGTCTTGCTCGACCATGGTGGCAAACTGAGAAGAACCGCCATTGATCAGCAAGTTGAGCCGTTGAAAGGACACATCACCCAAAAT
>JANQFB010000128.1 GCA_028278085.1 Chitinophagales bacterium | reverse complement strand
ATTGATTACCCTGGGACCACACACACCGGAGTGACCTATACTTATGATGGCAAGGGACAGCAAATAGCCATAGGTATTCCCGGTGACCGGGATTATTATGCCGCTTATGATTACGGGTATGAAACAGTAGAGCACCTGAACAATAGTAATTTTATGCGTACTTATAGCTATAATGAAGCTGGCTGGCCAACGGAAATAAGCGATTTCCATTTCAAGGAATCTCTTTCTTATGAACATCACGAAAGTGAAACAGATACAAGTTTTGATTACAACGGAAAAATTGCAGAACTATCAAACAAATTGTTGTGGCGAAACGAGGACATCAATGGAGAATATTACTACGACTTTAATGCCCGTATCACCCAAGCTGATTATGGCGCCACACACCCCTGGAGTATCGGACTGAACACACCCATGCAATATGATGCTAACGGAAATATTCTGTTACTTCAAAGGGGTTCCGACCCATCCGGAGTTTATGAATATAACCAGGGAACCAATCAAACTAAAAAGATAGATGGCTCAGATGATTTTGCCTACAACGGCAGCGGAGGCACAACCGCTGTACCTTATGGAGTAACTGGCTTATCTTACGACCCTGTCTCCCGGCTTACCCTTACTGCCAATTATAATGGAACCGCCGTTAATTATCAGTATAACGGACAGAACCAACGGGTACTGAAAAAAGTGCAATACGCGAGCACTAAACAAGCCCAACGGCTTTACGTACATGGCACCAATGACTATCCCCTGATGGAAGTCTACCAGGATTCTACAGGTGCTGCTATTACTTCTTTCTATATCTATGGTCCTAAAGGTTTAATTGCCATCCAGCAGGATAAGGAGCGGCTGTTTATGATCAAGGATCATCTCGGCTCTGTCAGGGTGGTCATCGATACATCGAATGAGGTAAAAGCATGGTTCAATTATAGCGCTTTTGGTAACACCATGTCAGTCGAGATCGATCCGTCCATTGCCTCCTTTGCCCTTAATTACCAGTTTACCGGGCAGGAGATTGAATTAGAATTGGGTGGCTTGTATAATTATCGGGCAAGGATCTACGATCCTATGATAGGACGTTTTTACTCGCCAGACCCAAAAATGCAGTACCCGAGCCCTTATGAATATGCCGGTAATAATCCCATCAACTATATTGATCCAACGGGGGAATGGAGTTGGGGAACCTTTGTAACTGCTGTTGCTGTTGTTACCGCTGTTGCTGTTGTGGCTGCTGCTGTTGTTGCAGCACCGGTAGTTGTTCCGGTTATCACCGGAGCCTCATCTGTTTTAACTGTTGCAGGGACTTCTGCTACGATTACAGGAACAGTCCTGGGTATTGAAGCTACTGCCGCTGGGATTGCCACATTAACATCCGCTGCCTATGTTGGAGGTACAACATTTGTGGCAGGCGTAGGTGTGGCTACTGCTGTCGCAGCTACCGTTGATGATTCTCCCTCGCCAGTGGACGCTACCGACGATGGTATAACTTGCTGTGATGTCGTCACAGGGGATGATTTGGGGATCAGTCGCACAATTTCCGGATATGCTATAACGATAGATCTGACAAAAGCAACCGTAGTCGTACCCGACAACAGATTTAATGATGATGATTTTGATTGTGGGGATAATCCTGATCCACAACCGACTACTAAGATCAAGTATGATGAAGATACGGCACCTTTCCACAATTATGCCTACAGGGTGATCAAACGAGATCCGGATCACTTATTTGTTAATCCGGACTGGTCTGATCTATACGATGTTACACTTATGCTAAATGCCAACTTTTTTGATGTAGCAAATTCTTATCCTTATGCAGATAAATGTACCGATATTCAAGGGATCAGTGTAGGAAACGGAACGGTTGTTTCTGCGGATATCTCTACCGCATATTGGGAGAACGTAAAACAGGCGCCGGGGGAAAAATATTACCTGGATGCACTTGTTTTTTATAAAGATCCTGAAACAAAAGGAAGGCATGCGGAAATACTCGAGTATGATAGTGCGTTATTTTATAATTCTGATTTCCTGGCTACTGAAGTAGAGCACGGGGTTGGCGGGTACTTTTTCTTTCGAGATGGAGAAGAAGCATTTATGGATGACCCTGTTAACATCGTAGGTAAAGACAGTGAGATTGGCCGTACCAATGTAGGCGTTAGTAGTGGAGGTGATACGCTACTGATCCTGCAAACCAATGATGGGGTTACCCTGCGAGAAACAGAAGCCTGGTTTCAAACAAGGGGTTACGATAATATTATCGCATTAGATGGCTCCGGCTCCAGTGCTTTATTATATGATAAGAATGGCGTTATTTTTGAAAGTAAATCTACTGATATTGTTACAGACGCGGATGATGTTACCCTGCCAGGTACCTATCACCGCCCCATTCCTAATTTTATAGGTTTTAAATAATATCAAGTCCCCGGTGCGCCGGATGAGGCGTCCGATAAACACGCCCTATTTTCAGATAAACGGTAAAAATTGCCCGCCTGCCATAGTACCTAAGTACGGCGGGCAGGTCCGCCTGCCATAGTACACATGTACGGCGGGCAGGTCCGCCTAATGTTAAAACTGATCCTATGCATCATCTTTGACAGTTTTTGACAAATACTTACGAAAGGATATATCTACCTTTGTTGCATGGAACCGTCAACAGAAATTCGTTTCATCCACTGCGGGGAGTTGGAAATAGCGGCATCCTGCGTGTGTAACAGCCATGAAGAAACACCGGCCTATCCGCCTGGAGCCGTATTGTCCTATGCCCGCAAAGGCCAGATCCATATCCGTGCCGAAAACCAATTACACACCGTACCCAGGGGTAAGTTTGTGCTGCTGCGTAAATACACGGAAGCGGCTTATTTTAAGACATTCACGAAAGAAGAAGGGGAAGCCAAAGGTTATAATTTCCTGTTAACCGACGAATTCATTCGAAAGGTGATCAAAAATGTGCCCATGAAGTCCGATCCCCAACCCACCGGTGATCGCGTAATTATGATGGATGCCACTCCTCAACTACTTGGCCTCATGGATTCCATCGCCCAATATGTGGATTATGAGGAGGATCTCGATCCCAAACTGGTCGAATTGAAAACCCAGGAAGCGCTTTTGGCTATTATTCAGGCCGATGAGGACCTGGCGGCCATTTTCCTGGAATATTCCAGGGCCGAACGCGCCGACCTTTCCAAGTTCATGAACTATCATTACCTGGAAAATAGCACACTGGACGAACTGGCCATGCAATCCGGCCGGAGCCTCTCCACCTTCAACCGGGAATTCCGGATGACCTTCAACGAAACACCCCACCAATGGATCCTTCGTAAAAGACTAGAAAAAGCCAAAATGATGCTGGTGCAGGATCATGCCAAACCATCTGACGTTTATTTACAAGTCGGTTTTGAAGATCTGGCTCATTTCAGCCGTGCCTTTAAGAAGCAATACAAGGTCTCCCCTTCCCGGATCGCTATTTAGTGCTGACATTTTTTGACAAATAAACTTGGCAGTTTTTGTCAAATGAAAGCCTGGTTCCTGCCCTAAATTTGTTCATAGAAACTAAAATCAAATGGAAATGAGCAAAGTTATTCTAGTCACAGGCGCCTCTTCAGGTATTGGAAAATACACCGCCTTACAACTCATCAGGGAAGGTCATATCGTTTACGGAGCAGCCCGGCGAACGGAAAAGATGCAGGATATTGTATCTGCCGGCGGTCATGCCCTCGCCTTGGATATTACCGATGCCGAACAGGCAAAAGCCATCGTTCGGCAGATTATCGATGCCGAGGGAAGGATCGATGTACTATTTAACAACGCCGGTTATGCGGTTTATGGAGCGGTTGAAACCGTTTCCATGGCAGACGCCCAAAAGCAGTTCGACGTTAACATTTTTGGCCTGGCCAATATCACCAAGGAGGTGATCCCTTACATGCGGCAACAAAAGCGCGGGAAGATCATCAACACCTCTTCTATGGGAGGCAAGATCTACACACCCTTGGGCGCCTGGTACCATGCCACCAAACACGCCCTGGAGGGCTGGAGCGACTGCCTGCGCCTGGAATTGAAGCCATTCGGGATCGATGTGGTCATCATCGAACCCGGAGGCATCAAGACCGAGTTCGGCGATGTGATGTACGAACCGATGGTAGAACGCTCCAAGGGAACACCCTATGAATCCATGTCCAACCTGCTATCCAAAGCCACTAAAGATATGTATGACAAGGAAGGTGCCTTGTCACCGCCAAAAGTTATTGCCGATCTCGTTTCCAAAGCCATCCGTGCTAAAAAGCCCAAAACACGCTATGTAGCCGGAAAATTTGCCAAACCCATGCTGTTCATGCGAAAGTGGCTGGGCGACCGGGCATTTGACAAGATCATCATGAACCAGGTTAAATAAAGGATGCCCGTCCTGTCGGATCGGTAAGTTGGAACCTATAATAAAAGGCCATCTCAAGCTTACTGATGAGATGGCCTTATGCTTTATTTAACCGGAACTTTATCCTTCAGCTACTTTGCACGGATCATTTTTTTGGTATCCACGATCTGACCGTCACTGATGATACTATAAGTATAAGTACCGGCGCTCAGGTCGGAGGCATATACCCTGATCTTTCCCACACCGGGTTCCAGATCAATACTTTGCATCACCTTTCCATCGATATTATGGATGATCATTTGCGCATCGTTGATATGATCGGGAACAACATAGGAAATAACTGTCGATTCTGTAAACGGATTAGGATCGTTCTGGTTAAGAACCAATCCAGGGGTGCCGTCGCTTTGCAGTTCGATGGTTTTTACCCCTGCCTTGCTCAGCACCTCATCCATTTCGGTGATCTGAGATTGCATCTCTTCCAGTTGCCGGATCAATTCCCGGTGTTCTTCCGTTAGCTCGTCAACCTCCCCAGGATCAGATCCTTTTTGAATAACCGGATCTCCGTCAGGATCGGATCCGGTAGATGTTGCTTTAACCTGTTCCAGCTCTTTCCGCAATCCTTCAATGATCTCCTGTTGCTCTTTCACGGCTTCCACCAATAGTGGCGTAACCTTCATATAATCCATGGATTTGTAGCCATCACTATGGGTTACGACCAATTCCGGTAGAATAGTTTCCACTTCCTGCGCGATAAAACCGATCTGCAGTTCTTCACTGAATTTATAATCGGGAAACTCCTCGGTATTCATGTAATAATTCACACCACGAAGTTGAAGCACTTTATCCAAAGAACTTTCCAGGGTCTTGATCTCCTTTTTATACCTTCTGTCTGATGGAGGCGTAATGGTGCCCGTAGCCAGGATATTACCGATCACATGCAGATTCGTAACAGGATTTTGGATCCCCAGGCCGAAATTGCCGGTGGTGAAATTGTAGTGGTAAGCATTGGCCGCAGCCAGTTTGGCCCTGTTTTGGGCGGTAATTAAACTGATCGGGCCGGGCGGTAAAACCGCTAAATTGGCAATCGCCTCGGCATCGATCATGTTCAGAATGCCATCGCCATTCATGTCGCCATTGGCAAATTGGTTGAGGGATGTAATGGGAACAATGCCGGCCACATATTGGGCCACAAATAGTGCATCCAGAACATTGACCGCACCGTTAAGGTCGGCATCGCCATTGCCACCTCTGACAAATATACTTCCACGAACATCGAGGTTGGCTAAAGGATTAATGGTACCCACGCCAACACTGTTACTGACATTATTAATAAATAACGTGGTACTCGTAACGCCCGCTGCGGTTCCGGGTCCAATGGAGAGGCTGGTCGTCGGCGCTTGTGTGGCAATGAATGCATCCCCAAAAAAAGTAGGATCTCCTAATTCCAGGGTTCCGGTGACTTTGACATTGCCTTCCACATGCAGTTTTTCCTGTGGTGTATCCGTACCGATACCGACATTCCCAGGGCTGTTTACATCGACAAGGATCAAATCACCACCTCCGCCGTTGTTGTTGTCATCGCTACTACTACTGCTACCGCTGCTACTCCCGCTCCCACTGCTTTGGGCAAGAGCGCCCGGAATAGTCATGATCGACCATAAAATAATAAGTACACTGCTCATCGTTTGTTTTAAACCTTTCATAACATTAAGTTTTAGATTAGATAATATTTAAAAAACGTTATAATTGTTTAGAAACAAATTTATGTTTCAATAAACCCATAAATATTTTATTATGATGAGCAGCACAAAATCAAGGACAGAAAAGTACTTATAGCTGACGAATGGTTGCCGAAATTCGGCCTAATTCCGGCAATCCGGAAGGAATGTTACCAACGCTGAAGGGAAAAAGTTAGGATATGGGTTACAGATAGCGGATAGAAGATGCAGAATGGGGTCTTATATTCGTTCAACTGTATTTGGTGTCCCCCAAATGCTATTTTCTAATGACAAAAGCGTTTATTTGAATGAAAGTATCGGGAAATGATCAGGCATATTTGGTTGAGGATTGTTGCAGGTATTTGTTTGACCGGGCATCTATGTTTCGGATCTCCGGAACAACCACTCATTCGGTTCGAACGCCTTACCGTGGATGACGGCCTGGTTAATGCTTCTATTATTGCCATCTTTCAGGATCACCGGGGCTTTCTTTGGCTGGGCACGGAAACGGGCGGGATGCAAAAGTACGATGGTTATCGATTTACCACCTACCGCAACAATCCTGACGATCCTAACAGTATAAGCAACAATACGGTTTGGTCCATTTCCGAAGATCCGGAAGGCAACTTATGGATCGGTACAGCCGGTAAAGTCCTGAACAAGTTCGATCCGAATACGGAATTGTTCACCCGCTACCCTTGCTGGAGCGATACGCTCGAACAGAAAGGCCACGATAATCTATTCAGCACTTGTGTGGACCACACCGGGAAAATATGGGTGGGTTCTTATGGCCAGGGCTTACACCGGTTCGATCCTGCTACCAACATATTTACCAATTTTTCGACCGAACAGGGCTTGGATGCTAATTCGGTAAGAGCCTTACTACAAACTGACTCCAATACCCTCTGGATCGGTACTTATAGCGGATTGAATAAATTAGATCTGGCTACCCATGCCCTGACTTCTTATCAATCCATTCAAAAGTATCCGAATGGACCCGGTGATCAGGCGGTTAAAGCCCTATTTGCCAATGATCCCAACGAACTCTGGTTAACCGGGGAAGAAAACGGATTGTACCGACTCAACACCCTTACGAACGAATTTACTGATTACCCGGTCCCGGTGAATGATTCCCTGAAGATCAGTCAACGGGTTTTCTATGCTATAAACGCTACAAATGAAGGCTACCTGTGGCTAGCTACACGGGGAGGCGGCCTGATCCGCTTCGATCCTCGTCAAAAGGTCTTTCGGCGATACATTCCCGAGCCCGGCAACCCTAACAGTTTGAGTAATGATATTGTCCAATCCCTGCTGTTGGATGTTGCCGGCACTTTGTGGATCGGCACCAATAACGGATTGAACAGGATCGATCCATCTGTCAAACCATTTATATCCCATAACCAGCAAGGATACGGGTTCAAGGGTTTGAGCGACAATACCATTTGGTCATTTACCGAAGATAGTTCCGGACATTTATGGATCGGCACCTGGAATGGGTTGAACCGGTATGACCCGGAGAACGAATCGATTGAAGTTTTTAAACCCGAGCCGAACAATCCGGGTGCTATCCCATCCAATGTCATTCCGGCGCTGTATACGGACCCAAAAGGGCAGGTATGGGTCGGCACATGGATGGGATTGAGCAAATACCACCCTGCCAGCCATTCTTTTACGACCTACAGACATGACAAAGCGGATCCCACGACCCTTTCCAACCGCACTATATTTGCGATCGCCGAAGATCAAAACGGTTTCTTGTGGTTGGGAACCAATAAAGGTTTAAACCGATTTGATCCCCAAAGGGGCAAAGCTGTAAACTATGTCAATGGGATCATAAATGGCAGCGATCGTATCCGGGCTTTGTTCATCCGTCCTGATGGGAATTTGTGGGTGGGTACCAAAAGGGGCTTGTTTTTATTTGATCCGGGTAGGGCAGATTTCACCCACATACCACTACAGGAAGACCCCAACGATAGCCGCTTTGGCAGGAACTATATCAGCGCATTAGTGGAAGACCACAACCATATTCTTTGGATCGGGACAAGGGAAAACGGGTTGAAAAAACTTAACCCGCAAACCGGAAAACTGTGGCGCTACAACGAAAACAATGGCGTGGAACAATCGATCTGTGGGATCCGGGAAGACCAGCAGGGTAACCTTTGGATCAGCACGGGTAATGGCTTGTTTAAATACGATCCGGTTAACGGCCGGTTCAAACGGTTCGATCGAATGGATGGGCTTCAAAGCAACCAGTTCAATTATGGGGCGCATTATATCAATAAAAAAGGGCAGCTCTTTTTCGGGGGTATCAACGGTTACAGTCATTTTTTCCCGGAGCACATTCATGACAATCCCAATATACCACCGGTGGTTTTCACAGGATTTCAGATCTTCAATAAGCCGGTTCCCATTGGCCGCGATTCGCCCTTGAAAAAACATATCAACAACGCCGCCCAAATCAGCTTAACTTATAAGCAGTCCGTTTTTTCATTTGAGGTGGCTGCACTGAATTTTACCGGTGCTACCAAGAATCAATATGCTTATTTCCTGGAAGGATTTGATCAAAGCTGGAATGACATGGGCCGCCGCAGGTTTATCACCTTTACCAACCTCGATCCCGGTAAATATACGCTCAAAGTCAAAGCTTCAAACAACGATGGTGGCTGGAATGAAAAAGGAACTTCGATCCGGATCCTGATCACTCCTCCATTCTGGCAGACGTGGTGGTTCAAGGCTTTTGTGGCTATCGCTCTGATATTGATCATTTACCTGTTTTTCAGGATCAGGGTACTCACTTATAACCGGGATGTGGTGCGTGAACTGTTGCGCCTGCTCCTGCATATGATCAAGCACAAGCAGTATATTACGGTAAAAGGCGACGGGGGCATCATCAGGCTTAACCCCGAGGAGGTGCTTTGGATCAAAGCTGCCCATAACTATGTAGAGATCATAACACCGCATAAGACCTATCTTATTCGCCACACCATGGATGCCATGCTGAAATTGATGCCGGTGCAACAGGATTTTGTACGGATCCACCGTTCTTATATCGTTCGGCTGGATAAAGTCAGCCGGCTCGAAAAAGCCTCCGTTTTCGTGGGGGAGACCCAACTGCCAGCCGGCCGCGCTTACCGGAAAAACCTGGATGATATCCGGACTCATCTGACCAATTGACATTAACATCCTGTTGGCAAAAGGGTGTTGAGCCCTAATTTGATGTCGTTGAGCACAAAGTCGCCAAAACCCATACGGGCAAACATCTTCCCGGATTACTTTCAAAAAAATTTCAGATCTCAAAAAACTAATGACAATGATAAAAAATGTGTTTTTCAGGATGCTCACCATGGTTTTTATCGGGTTTACCACTACCGCTCTTTGTCAAGCCCCACTCGTAGTTCAGTTCAATAAACACCATCCTGCCGGCAGGTCCGTACAGCCTACCCCTGACGGTGGTTTTTTACTGGTCAGTAATGTTGTGGCGCCGGCTGGCGATATTGATGTCAGGGTGATCCGTACCGATGAAAACGGAGACCTGGTATGGGACAAAAGATACGGTGGCCCTGCCAACGAGAAATACTGGTTTTATAATGGGATCCAGGTGTATGCGGATGGTAGTTTTGCCCTGGTAGCTCAAACCCGTAGTTTCGGGACGGGCAGTAACGATGTCTTTTTTGTCAGAGCAGACAACAATGGCGATGTGATCTTTATGAACAACTATGGTGGGGCTTCCTTCGAAAGAGGCGTAGGTATCGACCAAACCACAGATGGCGGCTATATTATTACCGGCCAAACCTTCAGCTTTGGTGGCAATGAGATCTACCTGGTTAAAACGGATGCATCCGGGAACCTGGTTTGGGAAAGGGATCTGAGCTTCGGTTCCGGTGTAGCCGGACAAAGTGTACGACAAACGACTGACGGTGGTTATATCATTGCTGCCGGGGGAAGCCGGGTTACGATGGTAAAAACCGACCCATTGGGATTTGTGCAATGGGTCAATAATTCCCTGACCGGCATCGCATACAGCGGCCGGGAAACACCTTCCGGAGACTTTATCTTTTCAGCAGACGATGTACCGGAGGCAGGAAATGCAAGGGTCATTAAACTTGATAACATGGGAAACATCATATTCGACAATATTTACGACCCCGGCGCCGCGTATTCGGTAGAAAACGACCCTGCCGGCGGATTCATCGTTTCTTACAGGGCTTTTGGCGCCGGCATGAAGCTGTTGAGATTGGATGATGCCGGTAACACCATTTGGGAGGAATTGATCGATCCCGTTATCGGCAATGCCTGTTCACCGACACCCGATGGAGGGTATATCGCCCTTTCGCTATCCGGAAACCTGATCAAATTGAGAAAAGTAGAAGAGCCGGGCTTTCTTTCAGGGAAAGTATATGCCGACAACAACGATAACTGTTCTTTTGAAGGAGGAACAGATTTCGGTGTAGGCTCTCATTTTATCGAAGCCATTGCTGCAACCGGTGAATCGTTTTTTGCCAGTACCGATGATCAGGGCAACTACCTGCTGGAAGTACCGGAAGGCGCCTATACGCTTCAACGCGCGGCAAATCAACCGCATGATTTTTGGGAACTTCAAACATGCCAACCATCATCGGCCAGTATTAATGTGACCAAAGGGATCGCTTACCCGGGTAATGACATTGCTTTAAGGACCACCGACACGATCGGGGCATGTATCGTTACGACGGATGTCGATTTTGTCGGTTTGGTAGGTGGGCCTTGCATAGCGCCGGCGCTGCTCGCGAGTCCCTGCAACACGTTTTCGAACTTTTTCTGTGTTGATGTGGAAAACGATGGGCCTGCACAAATCCCTGCGAATGCTGTTTTAGACCTGGATTTTGGTCCTGAGTTCAACTTTGGGTTTATCGGATCGGCAGGGCCCAATTTTTGCCCGATCACAACCGGCCCCTCTACCCCAACCACAACCACCGTAACCTTCCCCAATCCCATCAATCCTGGGGCATCATGCAGGGTTTGTGCCTTCGTTACGGCAGTGGCCAATGGGCCGTATACGGTTACGGCAGACCTGGATATCGGCGCTCCGGGCGCCATGAACCTGGTTGTTAATGGCGACTTTAGTGCAGGAGCCGCTGGCTTTCTCAACAACTACACCATGAATTGTGATGATGCGATGGGCAATCCGATGTTAGGTATTCCATTCTTCCCCGGTCATTTTTGTGTCGGTACGAATGCCAATGATGTTAACGGCGGATGGGCAGGTGTGGATAATACCACCGGGACAGGTAATTTCCTTTATGCAGATGGCAGTCTTAATTCAAATGACCAGGTTTGGTGTCAAAACGTCAATCTAACTGCCGGTGTCGGCTATACCTTTGATTTCTGGGCATTAAACCTGAACAACACCGGAGCAATACTGTCTGCTCCCAACTTGCAGGTTATGGTAAACGGGGTACCTATTGGCACCACCGGTAACCTGGTTCCGCAAAATCCAGGAGCCTGGACAAACTACCAATTTCCCTTTGTACCTACCGTTACCGGTCCCCAATTCATTTGTATCAGCTCTCTGAATAACTCATTTAGCGGAAACGACTTCGGCATTGACGATATCCAGGTTTTTGAATCCTGTGACGGGGTGATAACCGATGTCTATACCGAAATAGATAATTGCGCTTGCGATCCCAATGATAAAATGGTGGTTCCGGTGGGCTGTGGCCCGCAAGGCAACATCGGCCGGGGGGAAGAACTGACCTATATGATCCGGTTTGAAAATATCGGCTTTGGCAATGCCCATAATGTTTTTATCACCGATAAGCTGGATAGCGATCTGGATATTTCCTCTTTCCGGATCACCGGAAGCAGTCACCAGGTTACACATCACCAGATCTATCCTTCGGATTCCCTGGTCATCCGGTTCGACAATATCGAGTTACCTGGTATCGGTACGCCCGATAGCAATAAAGGGTATGTCGTTTTCGACATAAGCCCCAAAAGCGGTTTACCGGAAGGCGCTCAAATAACCAATGAAGCGACCATCTATTTTGACTACAATGAGCCTGTTATTACGAATACCACCCTTAACACGATCCGGGAGCATCCTGCACCGATCGTTGCTTTCTCATCGAGGGGCGCCTGTACCAGTGAAGATGGCCTGACCATGGACTTCACCTACACCGGCGGCACTGCAGAAGGGGCGAGCTTTTTTTGGGATTTTGGCCCAAATGCTTCCCCCGCAACTTCTACGGATCAAAACCCGCAGGGAGTTATCTTTAGCGGCTATGGACAGGAGCTGGTTACCTTATCCCTAAACCGGTATGGATGTAGTAATACCATGGCGGATTTCATTACTGTGAAGGACAATACCTGTACTTCCGGACATCATTCCGGATCCGGCACAAGCTCGTCTGAAGATGATATCCAACACATATTGATCTGTCACTATCCGGACGAAGATGACAGTAATAGCAGCAGTGGATCGTCCTCCGCTTCGGCTTCGGCCGATGACAGTGGATCAGCCTCCGCTTCGGCTTCGGCCGATGAAAGTGGATCATCCTCGGCTTCGTCCGACGATAGCCGAAGCAGCAAGAGTAGTACGGACGATAAATTACCTGTAACGCTTTGTATACCCATCCATGAACTAGATGCTTATTTGGCCCGTGGAGCATGCATAGGAGCTTGCGACGAGGGCGTATCCCGCAAAATTGCCGATACAACCGACCAATGGCGGGAGCGCCCCCAATATGAACGGCCTGCAGGGGAAATATCCATTCAACCGAACCCTAACTCAGGCTATTTCAGCGTAAAATCAACCGGAGAGCAAATAGCGGCGGTATCTGTCGTAAATATACTGGGAAAAGAAGTGTATCATCGGGCAGCCATTTCGGAATCGACGGTTGCGATCGATCTATCCTCTTTTTCCCGGGGGATCTACTTCATCAAGGTACGGCAAGGCAACCAGGAAATTGTCAGGAAAGTTGTTTACCACTAAAATGCCGGGGATGAAACTTGCCAACCTTTTCATTCCAGGACCTTGATCAGGTGTTTCAATTTGTCGGCCTGGATAAAATCGACGTTTTTATCGATGGCTTCCATATTGCTGCTCTTGGTAAAAGTATTGAATACCGCCACCATAATTCCCTTTTGGTGCGCGAGGGCTACCTGTTCTTTTGAAATACGGTTATTGGGGATAACGATACCGGGTAATTGAAATTCACGGGCCATTGCCAGGGCTGCATCGAAATCGGCGTAGGCAAAGATCTTCAGATCAGGCCTTTTGGATCTTAAGGATCGGATGAGATCTTTACTTTTTAATTCGATATACAGGTTATCCCCTAAGTGATGCCGGTCGATAATGCTGATCAACGCATCATTGAAGGTATCCAGATAGGTAGACGACCGGTCGGGATTGAAATTCTTGCAGTCCAGGAAGAAGGTATAGGCGGATCTGTCGGGCAGATGCCTGAATAGCTGGTCCAGGGTAACCAGTTTATAACGGGTAAAAGGAAATTCCTTGAAAGTGGCCTGTTTGATCTCACTCCATGTTTTGCGATACACTTGCCCGGAAACATTCACGGACTGTTCGAGGAATTCGTCATGAAAAGCCACCAATACACCGTCTTTGGTCATTTGTACATCGATTTCCGTGCCATCGGCGCCAAGGTTTAAGCAGTTTTTGACGGCTTCATAACTATTCATCGGATAGGTATGGCCCATCACCGCCCCGCCATGACCGAGCACGGATATCCTGTTATTGTTCAAATTGATGATGTCAAAATCCGTCTTTTGGCATGCGATCCATAAGATCATGCATAAAACAATGGTGTATTTCATCTCGCTCGTTTAGAAGGTGTAGCCAATGGAGAGGCCGCCCCAATGCCTGTATGATCGGTTAAAGTCGATGATGGGGGTATAACTGCAGCGAAACAGGATCCCTCCCTTGTTTGGCCGGTAGCGGTATCCAACCGTAAAGTTGGAATGAAGCGCAGATTGCCGTTCCGGTTCCCCGTCAGCATAATTAGTTTGAACCGTATGGCTAAAGGTTTGTCCGAATCCCAATTCAAGGCAGTGGTCTTGTCCTAACACACCGGTCAGGGCCATGGGTATGAAAATGTCAGGGTTGAACCGGCCGGTATAATCGGCGACCGGATAAGTGCTGATCCCTGTCCTCACCCCCATCCTAAGATCTGCCTTGGTATGAATGACCTGCTCATAATTCAAAGACCAAATACCACCGATACCTCCGGCTTCCAGATAAATGCTATTGCGAGTAAGCTGAAGTGTATCTGTTTGTGAGATCGCTTTAACAGGTATGAATAGTAATAAAAGAATAAAGTACCATAGCATAGTTGTCAGCCCTTTTCTCTCCGGCCCCAAAACTAAAGCTATAACAAAAAGGGAGGGACCTGTGGATATTCTGATCAAGGGCACGAAAAGGATGATAGAATATGGATCTGGGCTGACGAACGGAGCTCGGATTGCAAGCGGATATCGGGTAAAACCAGCGGATCAGTTGGATGCAATTTCACCGATTTGCGGACCCAAACGCCAGGTTTGAATTGTAAGTTTAGCGGTAAATTGATTTATTATCATTGGCTTTTTATTATATATTATGTGATAAAATGCTATTTACCGAAAACATATACCAGATATGAGCCTTCTCACAACACCGAAATACCGGGGTAGCCCCATACGCCGGCACCGGGATTAACCGGTAATACCTTATATCATTTTACCTGCAAGCGGTTTCAGGAATACCCCATTATAAAGGGTAAGGAAGCACATTTTTTTTGACCGAAAATTTATAACGATGAGGATTTGCATGATTTGGCTATGCTTTCTACCAGTGCTATCATTTGCTGCCGATGAAAAAGCCGATAGTTTGAAACGGGCGTTAGCAACCACCACCAACGATACCACGAAAGTAAAACTACTGCTTCAACTGGCATCAACACTGAAAAAGGTCGATACCCAAGGAGCCATTAACCATACCCGGCAGGCTCTTCGGCTGGCGCAAAAAACAGGTGATGATATGACCCAAGCCTATTTCCTGCTGGGTTCGCTTCAACACCGGCAAGGCGCCCTGGATTCAGTGCCTGTAACCTATGGCAAAGCGTTTCAGTTGGCCAAAAACGCCGGCAACCGGAAAGCCATAGCCAAATATTTCGGGAGAATGGCTACCTATGAATTGCGAAAAGGGAATTATAGTCAGGCCATCAAATGGTTTGAAAAACGCAAAAAAACAGGGGAATCCATAGGGGATACAGCGGTTATCGCCAGCTCTTACCGAAAATTGGGGGAGATCTTTCATATCCGTGGCGATGACAACAAAGCCCTGGAATACTACGAAATCGCCCTCGAACTCACGGAAAAGATAGCCTATCACTATGGCATTGCCGCGAATCTAAACGGGATAGCCGGTATTTTACGCAGTCAGGCCCAGCATGAAGAAGCCATCCGGTACTATGAAGCGTCGCTCGAGGTCTTGGAAAAGGTCGACAATAAATCCTGTCTGGCGCATACCTTATATAATATGGCAGCCCTCTATGGGGATATGCTCGACAAGGAAAAATCGCTGGCATATCATCAAAAAGCGTTGAACCTGAGGCAGGAGTTGGGCGATCGATCAAATATCGCCAGAAGTCTGAATGGTTTGGGAGCAGCTTATTTCGATTTCAAGGATTATGACCGGGCGCTGGAACATTATTACCAGGCCCTGCAACTGGCCCGTGACCTGGAGATGAAACACCTGATCGCTCCTTTACGGCGTAATATCGGGCTTACTCACATGTACCGGCATCAGTACCGGGATGCTATTGAATGGCTGGATTCCAGCCAGGCGCTGGCCCGGGAGATCGGGCACGGGAGATTGATCAGCAATAATCTCCGATCGCTCGCCGAATCCTACCATGGCCTGGGACAGCATGCAAAAGCCTTTGGCTACTTTAAGGATCACGATGCCTGGAAAGATAGCCTGCTGAATGAGCAATCCATCAAGAACGTACAGGACCTCAGTGCACGGTACGAGAGCGAAAAAAAAGACCGGGAAATCGCCATGCAACAGCTCCTGTTGGAAAACCAGGAAGCAAAGATCGAAGGGCAGCGCATCTTGCTATTTTCCACCATCGGAGGGATCAGCCTGTTGTTGTTTTGCTTCCTCCTGATCTACGCCTATATCAAAAGGGGTAATGCCAAAAGGGAGCTGGAGCTCAAGCTGACCGCTGAAAAGAAAATGCTGGAATTGGAACAACAGGCCCTGCGCTCTCAAATGAATCCGCATTTTATTTTCAACACCCTCCAATCCATTAACAGTTATATCCATGCGAATAATGTCGACCTGGCCTCTGATTTCCTGACCCGGTTTGCCCGCCTGATCAGACGGATCCTTGAAAATTCGAGAGAAAAGGTCATCACCCTGGAAAACGAGATCGATTTGCTGACCCATTACCTGGAAATACAAAAACGCTGCCATGGCAATAAGTTCGATTTTACGGTGGAGGTAGATCCGGAATTGGAGATCGAAGCGATCGGGATCCCGTCCATGCTGATCCAGCCTTATGTGGAAAATGCCATCGTTCACGGGGTGCTCAACAAAAAAGATAAAGGTAAGATCGACCTCAGCTTCGAGCTGGACGAGGAGCGGATCAAAGTGAAGGTGGAAGACAATGGTGTGGGCCGGGAACAAGCCAAAATCCTCAAACAATCATCGGATAATTACCATAAATCCGTCGGCTTACTCATTTCCAAAGAACGGATCGCCATGCTGAACCGGCAAAACGAGGATCCCATAGAAATTAATATTATCGACAAGAAAGACGGGAACGGTCAGGCCACCGGCACCAAAGGTATGTTCGATATTC
>JANQFB010000121.1 GCA_028278085.1 Chitinophagales bacterium | reverse complement strand
CTGGAGATCACTGCCAGTCATCTGCCGGAGAATATTATCGTGGGATATGACCTCGTGGTATATGGCGTCAATACCGCTTCGTTTCCCATTGCAGGGGCTACGCCTGATCTGGCACCGGAGGAGATTGCGGGCCTCGATGCTACACCCCTGGCCACGGTAACCTTCGATCAGATCCAGAACGATAATAGCGAATGGGTGACCTATTCCTTTGAATTTACCGCCCCCATGGATTTTAATGCCATCATGATCGGGCCCGGGCTAACGACGCACCATGGTACTACTTTATATATAATGATCGCTGAGGTCGGGATCAAAACCACTGTCGAATCCGGATACTATACCTTGCCCCAGGTCGCCTGTATTGGCGAGTCGACCATCCTCGACGGTACGGCGGTCAATAATGACGATGACGGCGATCCTGCTACGGCAGATTACCTGGTCCAGATCATTGGCCCCGGTCAAAATACCATTTACGGTGGCAGCGGCCAGGTGGGTACCATAGATCTTACCTTGATCGACCAGCAACTGGATCTTTTGCTGGGCCAGCCGATCGACTTCGACTGCGATGATTATACCGTAAGGTTGATCTACCGGTTTTGCGGGGAATGGTATGCACAAACAGAAACCATTACCATGAGCAATTGTGATCCCGACGCCTTTATCAATGTTTACGGTGAAACCAATGCCAACCGTTTCCAGAAAGCCGAATACGATCCGGATGACGATTGCTTTTATGTATGCGGTATTGAAAACGGAGGCGCCCTCTTCGGCAGGCTTTCCAATACGGGCGACCTGGTATGGATGCGGCGCTACAGCCAGATCGGGCAGATCGTGAATTTCGCCCGGCTGAACAACGGCCATTTCATACTGGCCGGCCGGATCCACGTCAATGGCTTGTCGCAATTGCATCTGCTCCGGATCAGGCCTGACGGAAGCGTAGTCTGGTCGAGGGCATACGGCACGCCGAATATCCGGATGATCAACGCCACTATCGCGCCGGCAGGCAATAACCAGTTTTTTGTGGCCTCCTGGTATAATATCCAGGCACCGGTACAAAGGGCATCAAAGTTATACATCGCCAGGATCGATGGCCGCGGCGACCGGATCTGGGAACGGCTCTATGAAGACCGGCAGGATCATGGCGCTTTCATCGGTTTGGATGAAATGGTGGCTGTTGATGGGGGAGCAGCATTGATCGTAGGCCGCACCCACCTCAATGGTGCCGACCGTGCTTTTATCATTAGGGTGGAAGGAAACGGTAATGTTAGTATGGCCAGACGGTATAATGATAGCTTTAGCAACTTTGATGAAGTTACCACAACACAGGATGGCGGATTTGTGGCGGCAGGCTTCCGTACTGACGGTGGCAACAGCAGTGATCCGGTATTGGTAAAAATGGATGCCGCCTTCAATGTCCAGTGGTCCCGTACATTTGCTGATAATAACACCCTCGGTTTTGGCACCGTGGTCGAAGCGCCCAATGGCCATCTGTATGTGGCCGGAATTCACCAGGATGGACTGTCGCAGCTTTACATCCAGGAGTATAGCGCCAACGGTAACCTGCTGGAAAGTGTTTTCTTCGGTCAATCCGCTTTTCAGGCCAACCAAACCGGTGGGACTTTCCTCGACTGGATCCAAAACGATCTGTTCGACGGCCTCCTGGTTGTTGACCGGAAGTTCCGGCCTGAAGTAGGGCTGACACAAGGTAATGCATTTTTATCCTTGGTTGGCGAATGCCTTGAAATGTGTGAAACCGCCCATTATCCCGTTACTGTGACCTCCACCAATACCGGCATGATCGGCTGGCAACTGGATGTTACCAATATAAACCTGCCCAGGATCAATAACGGCCTGATCGCTGTACCCAATTACTTGCAGGCTGACTATTGCTGTCCGCTTGGTGGCGGAGAAATGATCCTGCCGCCTTTCGCCTGTGAAAATGATATTCCCCTGGATGCCACGGCTGTTCTGATCGATCAGGATGCTTTAGGATTAACCCCGGATTTTGAGATCCACATCTTCGATGGTACCACGACCTATATCTATGAAGGCCTGGGTACGATAGGGTTGATCAACCTGGCGGAGATCAATGATCTCATCAACAACCTGAGCTTTTGGTCGGATAATCCGCTGGATGAATGGATCTGCGGTAAAAAATACAGTGTCAAGATCATTTATGACCAATGCGGGGAAAGGCAAAGTCAATCGGCCAGTATTTTTATCGAATGCTGCTGCGATGATCTGACGGCGACCCTGCATCCCAAATCATTACTGGAAGTTTGTACCGGCGATGCCAACGGACGTATTGGCGTATTTGCCTCCGGGGGCAGCGGTCCCTACACCTTTGAATGGGAAGATGGCAATGGTAATGTTATACCTCAAGACTTCAGCCTGCCGAACGGTTCAGCCATAATCAACCTTAGCCCCGGTAAATATTCCGTTACCATCACCGATTCGGAAGGGTGCAGCCGGACGTTTACCTATCATATAACAGCCATCAATTGTGTGGTCTGTAAAATACAGGCAGCCTTTACCATCAAGGTTTTGGGTAAAGGTCCCCACGCAGTACTGAAATTGCTGAATAACTCCGGTCCCCAAGCGCTGATCGACAGCTCCGTGTGGACGATATTTTATCAAGGCTCGGAGATCCTGAACCTGCAAACCACACATCTGGCGGTAGGTGCCAACGGTTTGGGTGGATTGCCTTTCAGTGAGTGGGATGACCTGACCATCTGTCTCACCGTTTTTGGCTCTAAGGAACAATGCATCGACCAGGTCTGTATGGATATATTCGGCAATATTATCGGCAAACGTGATGACGGAGATCAACAACCTTTTGGCAATAGCACGCACCGGTTGGAATGCCAGGTTTATCCTAATCCTTCCACCGGGATCTTGCATATAAGGTCTAGTGAAGCGGCGACGGTCATGCGGCTATATGCCATCGGATCCGGTCAACTGGTATTCGAACAGTATGAGGTCGATGCCGGCACAGTAACCTTATCAACCGAACATCTTCCGGCCGGATTATATGCCCTGCAGGTGATTGCGGAAAGCGGCCAGCAGTATACGGAGCAAATCGTTGTGCAGTAGTCCTATGCTTTGATCTCGTAATAAATTCGGTGATGAATTAGAAGATCAGGTATCTGTCGCTTCTCAAGTAGGAATGCCCTCCCATTCTGCTTAGAAAGGTCCGGCTGGTTATTCGGCCGGACCTGTTTTACATCTTGGTCAACAGAGTCATGGATAGCTGAATGGGTTATCCGGAAAAACTGGTACCGGAAGCCATTTTTTCCAGGAAGCGGTCCTTATTCCGTGGGGATAATTCTACGGTACTGCCATCTTCCATTTCGATGATACCGCCTTTTCCTTTATGGTATTTCCTGACATACCGTAGGTTGATCAGATGGCTTTGGTGGGATCGGAAAAAGGGATGGCCCGACAAAAGCTTCTCAAAATGGCCTAAATGCTTCGATACCACAATGGAAGGCTGATTGTTGAGGAAAACTTCCGTATAGTTATTATCCGATTGCAGCCGGATGATATGGCTGATCTCTACGAAAGTCAGTGCTTTGGCAGAAGATAATGCTATACGGTCTGAAGGCCTTTTAAGGGGAGCAGGGTGTTTATTTTTGTACCGTTGAACGGCTTCTTCCAATTCTTCGATAAAATAGGGTTTTAGCAGGTAATGGAGCGCTTCATACTGGAAGGCACGGGCTCCGAATTCCTGGTGAGCAGTGGTAAATATCAATTCGAAATCGTGGCTGCCCAATCGATCCAGCAGGTCGAAGCCATTCCCTTCCGGAAAAGAGATATCCAAAAATACCAGGTTGGGCGTTGTTTCGCGGATCAGTTGCAAACCGGTCTCGATGGAATTGGCTATGCCGGTTACCACCACTTCCGGGCAATATTGTCCGATCAATTGCTGTAAACTCAGGGCGATTTTGGGTTCGTCATCGATGATCACCGCATGTATGGGGGGATACTCCCCGGCAGGCTTGTTACCGGTTTCTTGCACGATGGAAGTTTTCCAGGGCAAGATACGTATTTAACCGCTGTGATCCTTCAATTTTGCCGATCTGCCGACTTTTAAAACAACCTCGGATTATTTATTTGTTCAGGAACTATTTAACCACCTGCAATTTTACCGTTTTGGCGGACTCAGGTGTTGAAAGCTTCAGGAGATAAACCCCCGAGGGCAGTCCGGTGGCTTTGAACCAGGCCGTATGCTGGCCGGCGGGCAGGGATTTGTCTAACAGCACCCGTGCTTCCTGGCCAAGAAGATCATAGACCTGAATGGTTGTATGTCCGGATTTGGGCAAATAGAACCGGACCCTGGTTAATTCTGCAAAAGGATTGGGATAAACATCCATAACAGCCGGTATTGGACTTTCCTTTTCAATGCCGGAAGGTGGCGGCGGCGGTGGGGTCATGGAATATTTGGCACCGGTGATATTGGTGCCGGAGCTATCCATATCCACATCGACTACACTGAGCTTAACACCTTTCGCCAGCCATGAATAGGAATAGGAAGTATCCAAAGTGGTGTCGATTGGCGTCCAACCGGTTAAGGTATCCCGGGCCAACATGGTGTCGACCTTATATTCGATCGTTTTCTGCCGGAGCACATCATAGTCGCCCATTGGTGTTGTAGCCGTTCCCCAACCGTCGATGGTATCAACCACGGTCGTATTGTTGACGATCCTCATGGAATCGAAGTTTTGCGGCAGGAAACCGGGATTCGGCAGGGTGGTCGACCTGCTGGAATGATCTGTAAACGTCGATTCATATTCGGTCGGGAAGTTCAAAAACGTTTGGGGATCATCGAGTACCAGCGATATTGCCGAGCCGGTCCCGAATATGTCTCCCGCAAACCCCAGTAACTCAACGCTGGTAGGGGTGGAGTTGATATATACATAAAAACTATCGGAAATATCGAAAACAGTTAAGTTGGAACCCGGAAAGTCCGACCCGTAAGGTGTCGCTGCAGGATCCAGGAAATAAGTGGTATCCATTTCGTCGCTTTCCAGGGAGGAAAAATCCCAGGATTGGTCGGCGCCGGCGCTACCGATGGTCAATGAAACCGGTGGGATGGTATCTTCGGCTTCGAAAATGGTGTCACCGGCGACGGGCATTTCTGTTTGGGTGATCGTTATTTGTGCATGGGAGAAGGTTAATCCGGTAATGGAGAGGGTCAATGCTAGTAATGTTTTTTTCATAAGTAAATTATTAAGCGGTTTGACATTTTAGATCGATAATAATACGAATATTTGACGATATAAACCATGATATTAATCCACAGCCGTATAGAAAAAGATACAAATACGGGATTTTTACCTTAGATTTTTAACAATCTCATCCGGCTAGAGGTGTACGCCGTGCGATTTAATAATATAATTTTACAGGCAGGATAATACCTATAAAGCTTGTCCTTTATATACTGCCCTGAGTCGTGCTGCTGCTGCTCGATTTGTAATGGAAAAATATGATCTCCTGTAAGTTTCTCATTTATCGGGTCAATTTTCGGGTGCTTTGGAAAATGCGAGCACTTGCCGGGCTCATTGTGGTACTCGCTTCGCTTCCAATGGCGGCGGTGAGTGAAAACCTGGATAGTTTGAAAACCCTGATCAACTCCGGGCGAGGTATTGCCCGGATAGATCTGCTTAACGAAGTGGCTGAACAATACCGATCCTACCAACCGGATAGCGCTAGTCATTATGCCCGGCTGGCCCTGGAGAGCAGCCAAAAGAGGGATTACCATAAAGGGATCGTTTTGGCGCATACGGTTATGGGTTTTCTCGCCCGGAATAATGGCGACCTGAAAAAAGCACTGACCCATTACGGTATGCTGGATAGCTTCCCCGATGTTAGGATCGATTCCACACGATTGGGTATTATCTATAATGACCGGGCTATCCTTCATGATATGTCAGGAGATAAATCGACATCGGAGGTATACTTTTCCAAAGCGCTCTGGATCAACCGGCTAACTCAAAATCAGCTACAATCAGCCATTTCCTATAATGGTCTTGGGATCATTAATATGCGGAATTCGGATCATGCGCAAGCCCTTGACTTTTTATTTAAGTCCCTGGCCTTGAGTGAAGCCTTAAATGATTCCAATCGTCTGGCAAGCGCGTATAATAATATCGGTCTGGTTTACGACCGGCAAAAGAATAATGAACAGGCTTTGATCTATTATCACAAATCCCTGGCTATCGATCAGGCGCTGGGCAACAAAAGAGGGATGTCAAGTATGTACAATAATATCGGCATCATATACGAAAACCTCAGGGATCCGGAGCAAGCCATGAACTATTACCACCGATCCTTAAAACTCAAGATCGAGTTGGGTGACCAAAAAGGTATTGCCAATCAATACAGTAACATTGGCATTGTATACCGGGGACAAGGAAAGTTTGACCTGGCAATGAAATATTTCCAGGATTGCTATAAGATCAGGTTGGCAATTGACGATAGGGCAGGCATATTACGTTCCATGCTTAATATCGGCAGGCTTTATTTAAGTCAAAACAAATTGCAACAAGCCTTGGATTATAGCCAAAGGGGTTTGGAAATGACCCGGGAAGCGGGGCTGAAATTCCTGATGATAGAATTTTTCAGCACCCTGACCGACATATATGAAAAACTCGGGGATACCGGGAAAGCGCTCTTTTATTTCAAGCAATATGCCGCTTTTAAGGATTCGATCTTTACCGAGGAAAGCTCCCGGAAAATTGCCGAAGTTCAAACCCAATACGATACGGAAAAAAAGCAAAGAAAAATAGAAGCGTTGCATGCGGAAACCACCATCCTGTCGCGGGAAAATGAGATCAAAAAATTACAGATCGGGGTGTTGATCACGGCTGTTGTATTGATGCTGGTGATCTCGTCTATGGGAATTTTATTTTTCCACCAAAACAGGATCAGGAATCAATTGAAAACATCCGAACTCCGGCAAAAATTACTCCGGACACAAATGAATCCTCATTTTATTTATAATTTTCTGGCTTCTGTTCAAAGTTATATCTATGACCGGAAGCCGGAAGAAGCGGTGAAGTATTTATCGGATTTTGCCAATCTTCTCCGGCAAATGCTGGAAAATTCCCGGCAGGAATTTATTTCTTTGCAAGAAGAACTGGATGGCTTGGGTTCTTACATCAGACTGCAAAATCTATTGGTGGAAAAGGAATTGAAATATTCATTTGACGTCGATCCGAAATTGGATACAACTCAATGGCACATTCCACCGATGCTTGCCCAGCCTTTTATTGAGAATGCGATCAAACATGGACTGGAACACCGGCAGGAAACCGGTGAGATCCGGATCAGTTTTAAGCTGGACCATCATAACTGTTTACTTTTGGAAGTCAGGGATAATGGTATCGGCATAACCGCTGCCCGGGAACTGAAAGATCCCGATTCCCGGCATCGGTCGCTGGCAACGGTTATCACGAGGGAACGGCTGGCGCTCATCAACCAGCGGCAAAAAGAAAAGATCAAACTTTCTATTGGTGAAATTTATCACAATGATCAAAGCGTTAGGGGTACCAAAGTTTCTTTTTCCTTTCCGGAAAAATTTGGCCGTGAACAGGGAAAGATCGATTACCCGAACATGCCTCCCAAATCCATGTTGATATGATAAGAGCAGTAATTATCGACGATGCTGGAAAAGCGAGGACATTTATCAAAAATATTTTGCGGGATAAATGTCCGTGGATCAAGGTAGTCGGCGAAGCCTTCGATGTTGCCTCCGGTATGAGCCTGATCATGGAAGATCATCCGGACCTGGTCTTGCTGGATGTGGAAATGCCCGACGGCAATGGATTCGATCTGCTGGAACAATTGCCCAGTATCCCCTTCAAAGTCATTTTCATTACGGCTTATAAGGAGTTTGCCTATGATGCCATCAAGGTAGATGCCCTCGACTACATTGTCAAACCCATCGACCCGGAAGCCCTGGTAGCCTCCATGCAAAAAGCCACTAAGGTTATAGAAAAAGAGATCCAACTTTCGGACCTGGATATGGTATTATCCCAATTGAACCAGGTGAAGCCCCTGATCAGAAGGATTATCTTAAAGTCGGTGGACCGGTATACCGTTATTGATCCCAAAAACATCGTCAGGTGTGAATCGGCCGGCAGCTATACCAAGCTATTTCTGGCCAATGGCAAAGAGATCATCGAATCCAAAACCTTGAAAGAAATCGAAAAAATGTTGGATTCACTGGATTTTCTCAGGGTCCATAATAGCCATCTGATCAATTTGCAATACCTGGAAACTTTTGAGAAAACCCAAGGGAATTATGCAAAAATGGCAGACGGCTCCAAAATTCCGGTGTCGAAGCGCAAAAAAGACCAATTGCTGAATTACCTGAATAGTCTTTCCTAAGCCACTACATACGGGCTTCACCCTTTCCAGTTATCAAACAAATCATGCCATTTATTGGATCAATACACCCACCTTTAAGAAAGTGCATTGCTTTTAAGGGTTGCAGCCCTAATTTAGGCTTTGAATGAGCGCTATTATTTTAATCTATAAAGTAAGGATCAAATTGAAGAAAGGCTATTGACTGAGGATTAAATTTTCATAACCCGGAGAATTCTATTCTGCCCTACCGCTTCCTCTTTCCTCCTACTATCCAATTTGAGCACAATCCGTTACTCCCATGCCTTATGGTTAGCCACAGGTATGTTCAAAACCAAGTGAATGATGAATGTACGTTTTTCCATCCGCAAAAACCTATGCGCATGTATTATTTTACTATGCTGTCAAATTTTCGGTGCAAAGGCACAGGATGCAGGCATTGTGGCCATTAGCGCTCCTGTCGAACCCTTCCCGGAAGGCCAGCAGGCCATCGAGGTGGTTCTGGAGAATTTCGGAACAGCACTCCTAAGCAGTACAATCATTCAATGGGAGATCAACGATATACCACAACCGCAGGTGAACTGGGCCGGGACTTTGAACCCTTCGGAAACCCAGGTCGTGAACCTTGGCAATTATGCCTTTTCGGCAGGTGTGGCTTATAAAATTAAGGCCTGGTCGGAATATCCGAATACCGTACCGGATGTCGACCCGTATAATGATACCAGCCAGGTCGCAGATCTGTATGCAGCCTTGAACGGCAGCTATACACTGGGGGGCGTTTCACCCACTTTTATGGATTTCGGTCATGCCGTCACCACGCTCGAAAAAGGCGGGATTACCGGAGCGGTGGCCATAAATGTAAGATCCGGAACTTATGCAGAACAGATCTCCATTCCCGAGATCCGTGGCGCTTCCCCACTCCATACCATCACCTTTCAATCGGAAACAGGTGATAGTACAGCGGTTACCCTAACCCATTCCTCTTCAAGCCGGAGCGACAATTATACCCTTCAGATCAATGGTGCGGATCATATCAGTTTCCGGCATCTAACCCTGGCAGCAACAGGAACGACCTATGGCCGGGTATTGGAGATCAGCAATGGCGGACATTTTAATCAATTTTCCAACAATGTTTTCCAAGGAGTTATTACCACCAGTATCCATGACGATCTATCGGTGATCGGATCCGGGGCATCCACCGATAATCACAACGTATTTTACCGGAACCGTATTCTGGACGGCAGCACCGGGATCTTGCTGGAAGCCAGTGGCCGGGAAAACGGGAATAGTATCGAACAAAACCTGTTTGAACAGCAGCAATATCAAGCCATTTACGTCATCAACCAGGAAGGGGTAACAATCAAAGGCAACCAGGTACAGCCTCAGGGTATTTACGGCATCCGTTTATACAATGCCTCACCTGCGGGTATGACAAATGGTGAGATCTCCAATAATTTTATCACCGTGGGCGGGACCGGTCTGGCCTATGGCATTTACCTGCATAGTTCAGACGGTCAGCACGTCTATGCCAATAATGTTCACATAACCAGTACGCATGCAACGGCGGGTATTGCGGCTAATATCGTCAGCAGCACGAACATTGCGTTGCAGAACAATATATTGGTTAACAGCGGCCCGGGGTATGCCATTTATGTGGATGGGAGCTCCGGCCTTACCGCTTCCGATCATAATGATCTCTTTACCCTGGGCAGCCAAATGGGTTATTGGGGCGCCGACCAGGCGGATCTTGCTGCCTGGCAGGGCGCTTCGGGGTTGGACGCCAATTCTATCTCTGTAGATCCGCTTTATATGTCCGACACGGATCTGCATATACAGTCCGCAGCCTTGTTTGATAAAGGCATACCGATCGCAGGCTTGGATGTCGACATTGACGGTGATATCCGCGATCCGTCAACCCCCGATATCGGAGCGGATGAATACCGGAGCGCTGTCGGAGATGATGCCGGTATTGCTGCCTTGCTCAACCCGGTTATTCCATTTGCCGAGGGGGAGAGTTCCCATGCCAGGCGTAAAGAATCCCAT
>JANQFB010000116.1 GCA_028278085.1 Chitinophagales bacterium | reverse complement strand
TAACATGGCATCCCGGTCCTCGTCGAAGGCGGATAAATACAAATGGGTATGCGTATCGATCATGTTTAAAAGCTTAAGGGCTCAATTCCCGGATCTTTTCCCGGAGCCAGTTCAGGTCGGCAACACCCTTTGATCCTTCGATCTCCTGTTGTAAGGCTTCGATCTTTTTATGATCTCCCGGCGGGATCCTCGACAGTTTTTTGACAAAGCGGATCAGGTTTAAATAGGTATGCCGGTGCCGGTCCGAGATGACCTTATTGCGTTTTAAAAAGATCGTAAAACTATCAAATAAGGATAACAATGACTCTACCTCATGCAGTTCATAATAAGTTTTGAGCAGCATGGCTTTGGAATCGAGGCTGTAGAATACATCTTCGAATTCCACTTGTTGCAGCAGATCCATTACCCGGTCGTAATCGTTTCGATAGAAGTGATAATAGGCCAGGTTGTAGATAAAAGCATTCTCCCGGAATCTGACCTCCAGCTTATGCTTGTATCGATAAATGAAATCTTCCACCCATGTGAATTCATTCAGCCTTAACCCGGTCACCACTATATTCTTATAGTCCCAGGGCGAGATCGATCCGTTTTCAATGATGATCTCTTTTTGCAATAAGGTCTGGTAATTGGCGAATATTTCGTTCAGGTATTGGTTGTGCCCGAGATTGATCTGCTTGATACAATAATTGTTGGCAAAGGCATACATTTCCCGGGCTTCTTCATGAGTAAACTGATCGATATGCCGGAGCAATAAAGATTTAAGATCGCGGTAATGCAATTCATCATCGCTTTCCGTGAGTGTCATATAAATGCTGTAGTAAATAGAAACCGCCGGAACATGGTCATAGTTTTGCTGCCGGATATGTTCCAGGATCTCATCCATCAGCAAGGATTGATAGTCCACAGCCAGTACATTCTTATAATTATGAAAGATGCAGCCGTACCGCAGCTTTTCGATCAGGTAAAAAACATCCAGGTTGTCGACCGTTTGCTGAAGGTTCGTTTCAAAAAGCCGGCTTTGCTGCAAGGCTAAAAAGCTGCTGTATTCCGCTTCCAGGGCGTATTCATGGTAGAAATAGGCCGCATTCCGGTAGGGTTGCTTATGCTGCAGGCCGCGGGCATTGTTAAAAACCGCCTCGAAGTGTTTGTTTTGGTTCCGGGATCGGAGTTCTTTTAATAATTGCAGCCTGGATGAAATATTCGAGCTTTTAAGCGATTCATTGATCAGAAAACCTTCGAGCAAGCGCAATAGGTCGGAAATAAGATGCCTGATCTTCAGATCGTTGAAGGCCTGGTTGGGGAATAATATCCCGAAAGCCTCTTCTTTCTCCGGCTGCTGGGGCGACTTTGCCTGTAAACTATCCCGGATATACCCTAAAAGATCGGCTAACAGTGGGTTTTCGTTGTGGTATGGCGAACGGATATACTGGTCGAACCATTTGTATTCCAGGTTGGTAAAGGTTAATAGCAACTGAACCAGTTTGGTGTTTGTCATGGATAAGCTCAAAATAGGAAAATTCTGACAAAATCTGGTAAAACGATCAGTCAAATAGCTGCTATTGCTGGTCTATGAGACTGCCGACGGCCAAAAAAACAGCGACACCTCAATAGGATCATGTCCACTGGGATCGTGGTTAACGGGCGTATCGGATTGGCAATAATACCTAGGTTTTTTTTGGGAGCTTATATAAGTTTCTACTTAAAAATGAATTTAGGTTTTTTACGGATGATTAATTCAACAACCCATCCTAAATTTGTCAGGAGTTTAGCAAGTCAAGCAACTGGTTTCCAATGGTGAGTAACCCGGCTTCTGAATCAATCAATCCTTTGTTTGGGGTACAAAGTGAATGACTTATGCAGACCAAAAACAGCCGGGACGGAATTCGAAAAGTTGAATGAATGAGAAGAGCAGAAGAATTGTGATAACCAGTTAGGGTTCGAGAGTTATTTCGTTCCTTTTTCCTCCTGGCTATTGGGCACAATGCCAGGAGGATTTTTTTTGCTGATAACCTACCGCGAAGCCCTGTTTTTTTTAGGCTTTCGAACGCATGACAGGGTCGATATTTCCCCAAAATTGGCCCGTATCCGGCCTCCGTTAACCCGTTTCCCATCGAAAATTTAATCGACACTGTTTAAAAATTCCGACAAAATATGTTAGAAATGGCCCAATAATGGCTAAAAACAAGTAATTTTTCATCGACCCCGCTAAAAAAATCAGACAAATGTTAATTTTTGTACTTGATTTAAACCTTATGTTCTTATTATTTTTACATTGAAGGAAAATAAATTTAGAATCCATCTGCCTAATGAGCATGAATTTATACGGATGAAAGATTACACTATAGGGCTGGCAGTTTTTTGTATACTTTGGGTGGCCGGACCGCTATCGGCACAGGCGCCCTATGTCCGGCTGGAAAGCAATAATATCCGTGCAGGTTTTCACGCCAACGGATCGTTGTTCCTGGATTCTTTGCACCAGCCGCAATTCGAAGTCCCACTCAACGGCGGCGTCAGTACAATTTTCGGCAGCGGTTTGTGGGTCGGCGGGAAAACGCTTTCCGGTGACCTGATGGTAGCCGCACAAAGCAACGATCCCACGAAACAAGACTTTTGGCCGGGGCCCCTGGATGCAGCCGGGAATATCGATTCTGCCACTTCCGATGCCTGGAATAAGATCTGGATGCTCCATCGACCGGATGTTGATAGCTTTTTGCTGGATTGGGCAGACGGTAACCTGGATGATCCCATACCGGCATCCGTACAACAATGGCCGGCGCGGAACAATCCTTTTAACACCCTGGTGGGCAACAGGGAAGCCGCACCTTTTGTAGATATAAACGATGATGGAATATATGATCCTTCCGTGGGGGATTACCCCGTTATGAAGGGTGATATCATGCTGTGGTGGGTCTTCAACGATAAAAGGCCCGAAAGAACATCGACCGGTGGCAACCCCTTGGGAATGGAGATCCACTGCCAGGCTTTTATCTTTACCGATCCCCTGGATACGGTCTTGTATCATACGGTTTTTGTCAACTATCGGTTGATCAACAAATCCGGCGAATCCCTGGATTCCCTCTATATCGGGCAGTGGACCGATCTCGATATCGGATGCTCCCTCGACGATTTTGTCGCTTCCGACCCGGGCAATCATACTTTCCTGGCCTATAACGGACATGCGATCGATAATGCCTGTGCACCGAATTACGGGACCAATTCTCCCCTGCAAACGATCACTTTCCTGAACCATGATCTGTCAAAGTTTATCGCTTATGAAAACGATCTTACCGTCCGTGGTAAACCGGAGTCACCGGCACATTATTATCAATACCTGCAAGGACGATGGAAAGATAATAGCCGGCTGACCTGCAATGGCAATGGATATGGCGGAACGCAGGATTGTGCTTATTTATATCCCGATAATCCCGTTGATCAGTTTGGCTGGTCGGAATGCGGGGAAAGCAATATAGAAGGAGAAAGAGCAGGCATAGGAGTTACCGGGCCTTTTCACCTGCCGGAAGGGATGTCCATTGAACTGGAGTTGGCATTTGCCGCCCACTTTTATCCCGGCGGTTATGTGGCCTGTCCGGATCTGACACCGGTTCAGGAAAATGTTCAATATATCAGGAATACCGTGGTCGGCTGTGTAGGCTCGGATTGTATATGGCCGGGAGATGCCGATGGGAACGGAGTGGCCGATGCCTGGGATATTTTACCCTTGGGCATCGAGTACGGACAAACAGGGCCCGGAAGGATCTCTACCTCGATCGAATGGTTGCCACGGTTCGGATTGGATTGGGAGGATACTTTGGCCAATGGTAAGAACTATAAGATAGCGGATTGCGATGGGAATGGTATTGTTAACCGGCTTGATAAACAAGCCATCCTGGTCAATTATGCCTCTATCCACGGAAAAAGGAAAACGGCTAAAGGCAGGGAGGACGATCCGGTGATGTACCTGGAAATACCGGAAGACAGCACCCTTACCGGCGCCGGCCTGGAAGTCGGGATTTACCTGGGTACTGATGATGAACCTGTTCAGCAGGCTTATGGTATTGCTTTTACCGTCAATTACGACCCTTCCCTGATCGACAGCGGATCGGTGGTGGCGGATTTTTCACCGGGCTGGTTTGGTAAGCCTTCCCAGATCATGACCATCGAACAGGATCGATACGGAGATGGCGCCATCGACCTGGGTATTACGAGGGTCGATCAATTGGATACCTCCGGCTTTGGTTTGCTGATCAATTTGAACATTGTTATCATCGACAATATCGATGGCAAGCCCATCCAGCAACTGGATATGTCGATAACCGATGTAAAGTTGATCACCAGCCAGGAGTCGGTCATACCGGTAAATACTTTGCCTGATTCCGTGTACATACTGACCGGCATGGCCAACACGAAAATGGAGCCTTTCCGGGTGGATGTTTTCCCGAATCCTGCTGCCGGAACCCTGAATATCCAAAGTTATTCCGCAGCCTTGGAAGCGATCACACTACTGAATACCCTGGGCAGACAGGTTGGGGCGCCTTACCAGGTAACCGGCCACCGGACACAGATCGACGTCCGGTCAGTGCCAAACGGTATTTATTTTGTCGACATCCGGTCGGCTAAGGGAAGATTAGTTAAAAAGTTCATTATCCAACAGTAGCAATGAAAAGCCTATCCATATGATAAATCCCCGGAACTATTAAGCTGCGTTGATGCGGGAAAATATTACCTTTAACTCGAAACTGAAAAAATAAAATTATGAATATCCGAACATTACTATTTATACCTGGTTTGTTATTATCTATGGTGGCGCAGGCGCAAAATTGCCCGGTCGATGATTTCGATCCTACCGAAGATGCCTTGATGTGGGATTCTTTAAACAATGCAACCGCCAATGCGGATTGTGGCTCGATCTTAGGAAATGCCCTGAAGTTCGACGGGGTCGGTCGTCGGTCTGCCGTAACGATACCCGTATATGTACCCATTGGTGGGGATATCAATTTCAGCCTGGTCATCGGCTCGGGAGCTTCTCCTTGTGAAACCGCTGATGCCACCCAGAGTGAACATGTTCAATTGGCCTATTCCATCGATAACGGCCAAAGCTGGATCTTGATCAATGAGTACCAGGCCCAATCGACCTTTGATGTTTGGACACCTATTACGGAACCTATTCCGTCGGGGGCTTTCTCCGGCTCTACACTCTTCCGGTGGGCTCAATCGAATCATTCGGGATCGGGCTTCGATAACTGGGCGATCGATGATGTCAGCTTTGTCTGTATTCCGGATACATTGCCCCCTGACGCCGATTTTACTGCGGATTATCCCACGACTTGTACAGGGGTCGTTAATTTTCAAAACCTGACCTTCGGACTGGTGGATTCCGTGCGGTGGTTATTTGGCGACGGCAATTCGGATACTGCCTGGAATCCTTCTCATACCTATTCCAACTTTGGCAACTATGACGTAACACTGATCGCCTATAATGCCCATGGCAGCGATACAATGCCCAAGATCGGATACGTCAACTACATCAACGTGAGCATGCCTTCGGCCTCTTGTACACCCACAACGACAACCTATTGCTGCGGCTACGGGATCTATAACGTAACCTTCAACACGCTTAACAACAGCACTGGCGACGGTAGTGAAGACTACCAGGACTACAGTTGCTTCGGTACAACAGTTACCGAAGGCCTGAACTATGCCCTTGATGTCCAGGTGAACCCTTCGAGTTCGGAG
>JANQFB010000114.1 GCA_028278085.1 Chitinophagales bacterium | reverse complement strand
ACCTTTGACAAAGGAGGCCGGGGCAAATTGTCTTTTTTAAGAAAAGTAAGCGCATCCTCAAATACCGTATAAGTTTTGTAAGACAGTGCCGGGTACGGGTGCCATACGAAAGTTCCCAATCCCTTGACAGGATCCGGATCTGCCCGGAGCAGGATCGCCGAAGCCATTTCACCGGCCGAAATGCGGGGTTTGCCCACCGGTCCGTTATTATCTACTTCCGAAGCGATGATGAGGGCATGGTCTACCCTTCCGCAGGCTATAAATTCAGCAGCGATTTGCAGGGCCTGGAAGGTGCCCAAATCCCCGTTCCAGATATCGAAACATAAGGTGCGTTGGCTCGATCCGGGGAAAGCATTGACAGACAGGTCGCCGGCAGCAAAGGAAGCCATGGAAGGCTCGATGATATAACCGTCACGGTGAACACCAGTATAAATGATCAGCCCGACCTCATCCGGGTCTATATTGGCCAGGCATGGCAGGGCCGCTTTTTGATGCATGATGCGAGTTTTACGGTCGTGCGGATTATCGGGGATAAATACGGAGACTTTTTCAATCTTGGTAGATCGGACAGCATTATTTTTTGGCATTACAACCGGCTGATAATTAGTATTTTTATCTATCTTACCTGCACTTATTCTTTCAGGTAGGTCATCGAGCGCATATAAGGCTGTTCCCAATGTTTTGCCGGAACCGCTAATGGGAAAAACGAGCTTTTGCCCGGATTGGATCCTGCCATTGACCATATGCTCGTAAAAGGCCAGCATCTGGCAGGTTGATGCGGTATTCCCCCGGTTCTCCAGGTTGATGATCGTGTTGGCCTCATGCGCTATTTTTCGCCCCGCAAGGTTATTCATTTCCCGGATGCAATTCCTGATCGTCGTCATCGAAGTCTGATGCATGATATAATGATCGATGGCATCTGCTTTCCAGCCGGACTGCTGCATGGCATGGAGTGTATGCCTTATCCCCGGTTCGATACCGGTTTTGGAAGATCGGATCGAATCGGTGTGCATGATAGCGCCGCCATGGTTTTGATCGCTTAGGCCGGCAATGCACAGATCGCTATAGCCACCAAAGGTGAGCAGCTCGATCGACTCGAAACCGGACCCATTGGTGCTGGCCTGCAAGGTTAGCGCTACGCCCGCATCGCCCAGGGTAAGGCAAGCCAGGCGATCGTCGAATTTGTCGGATGCCAGCTCCAGTTGGGCGCTTTCGCTGAGATGGGTAATATTCTCCCCGCTAACCACCAGGACATGCCGTGCTGAACCGGTCCGGATCTTGATATCCGCAATCTCGATAGCGGTAAACATTGCAGCACAGGCGTTGTTCAGATCAAATGCTTCGGCATTTACCAGGGAAAATTCCTGTTTCAGCAAGGTGGCAAAGGAAGGCTCGAAAAGGAACTGATGCCGGTCGATCGTCCGGGAAATATTACAGCAGATGATCAGATCGATGGTCTCGGGCGAGATCCGGGACCGGGAAAGACAGTCGGAAACGGCTTGGGAAGCAATTTGATAGCTGTATTCCCCTTGCCCGGCTACCGGCCGGTTCCTGATACCGGTCAATTTTTCCAGTGGAAAACTCACCGGATTCACACACGCTTCGATCATTTCCGTGGTGCTCTTTAACCGGCCGGGGATATACGCGCCGATCGACTCGATCTTCACCCGGATATCAGCGGTTTGCACCGATCGTTCCTGTTCCTGGGAGGGCCGGATCATCTCCTCCTGGCTATTTACCTCTACGGATGTTAACGGCGACATCATTTTAGCCAGGTCCGGAATGTCGGGGTATTGGAAGATATCTGCCGGATTGACCTGCCAACCTTTTTGCTGGAGTTTATTGACCGTCAGAATACTTTGAATAGAGCCTCCACCCAACTCCAAAAAATTCGCCCCCGGGCCGATGTCGCGATTGTCGAAAATATCTTGCCAAACTTCCAGGATAGCCTGCTGTACCTGATCATTGCCGGCAGCCTGCTGGGTTTGGGCTGGGGGATGATCCAAATATCCAAGGAGTTGTTTCATATCGGTTTTGCCCGATACGGACAGCGGAAAGTTTTCCACCGGGATAAGCTGGCGGGGGATCATATAAGCCGGAAGATCATGCTGCAAATGATCCCGGATCTGTTGGATCATCAGCGCAGGCTTATTCCTGTGATCGATACCCACAAAAGCAATGATCTGGTCCGGATGATCCGGATGAAGGGCAACCGCACAATTCCGTGACAACCCGGTTTGCAGGATGTATTCCCGGACCTCCTCCAGTTCGATGCGATACCCGTTGATCTTCACCTGGTTATCCCGGCGACCCAGGAATTCCAACTGGCCGTCGGCATTCCATCGCCCGTAATCCCCGGTGAAGTAAACTTTCTTACGATGCCCGTTTCGGCCGATAAAACCGAATTTTTGGCGGGTACGGGAAGGGTCGTTCATATATCCTTTGGCTAACCCTTTTCCGGCGATCGTGATTTCTCCCCGCTTTCCTGGCGTGACAGGACGACCCGATGCATCTACCAGTATCAGTTCATAGCCCGGTAAGGCATCTCCGATAGGTATACTTCCATTCAACGAATAGGTGTCGGCATCCATCACATACATCGCTGCATTGACCGTCACCTCCGTAGGGCCATACATGTTGACCACCTGTTGCACCGATAGCCGGTCGCGGATCTTTGCCCATAAGCTGACCGGGAATCGTTCGGCACCCAATAAAATGCAGGCAAAAGAATTGACCTTCAGGTTTCCGGGATATTCCAATAAGGCATCCAGGTAAGAGGGTATGGTGTATAATATATTGATCCGGTTCCGGTGTATATAGTCCCACATATACGCCGGGTCTTTTTGCCGGTCGAAGTTGATGAGATGGAGTTCCGATCCCTTTGACAGGGGCAACAATACCTGGCCGATACTCGCGTCAAAAGCAATGGAGCTCAGCAAGAGGAACCTATGACGATGATTAAACCGAAGCCTGGGATTAAAATGATGAATTTTATTCAACAAGGAACTGTGGCGGATCATCACACCTTTGGGTTCGCCGGTGGTTCCGGAGGTGAATATGATATAGGCGGTTTCATGGCCTCGTATCCTTACCCTTGGTGCGGTATCCGGATAGTCTGCTATCTGAGCTGCCAATTCCTCCGTCAGGATCAGTTCGCTGTGCCTTTCAAATTTATCCGCGTTTTCCCAATCCGTCAGGATCAGCGAGGGTTTGATTTGTTCCAGGATCTTTTGCACCCGTCCTTGGGGACTCACCGGATCTACCGGTACATAAGTATTTCCTGATTTTAAAACGCCCAGGATG
>JANQFB010000086.1 GCA_028278085.1 Chitinophagales bacterium | reverse complement strand
GACTTGCCTCCGTTTTTGCGCTGGTAGCCAATCTGAATTACTTCATATTGATCCTTTCCGGAAAGATCAAAGTAGCCGGGGCTTCAGTGGCGCATATGGGATTTGCATTGATGCTGATCGGGATATTGATCTCTTCGGATAAGCAGCAGGTGATCTCCTATAACAACCTTGGCATGGATTACGGCGAAGGTTTTAATGAGCAGGAACAACTGGAAAATCTTTTGTTGTACAAAGATATTCCGGTGAAAATGCTGGATTATGAATTGACCTACCTGGGTGATTCGGTGGTGGCACCCAATATTTATTATAAGGTCAACTATAAGAAGATCGATACCGCCAATCAGCAGATCCTGGAGGAATTTACCCTATACCCGAACGCACAGATCAACCCGGAAATGGGATTGATCGCCAATCCGGATACCCGGCATTATCTGTCTAAGGATATTTATACTCATGTAACTTCCGTACCGGATAAAGAGGCCGATAAAGAAAGGGCCGGGAAATTCGAACCGCACACCCTCAGGATAGGCGACACCATATTTATTTCGCAGGGTTATATTGTCGCCAAAGCCCTCAACACCCAACCGGCTAATATCCGTTATAAGCGCCAGGATGGGGATATTGCCGTCGGCGTTATCCTGGAGGTCAATGATCTGGAAAGCTCCTATACCATGGAGCCGGTATATGTGATCCGGGAAAGCTTCGAGCATTTTATCGATGATGGGGTCGAAGATCTCGAGTTAACCGTCAGGCTGTCGAAGATCTACCCGGAAACCAGCGAATTGGAAATATCCGTCAAAGAGGAACGGCCGCCACCGGATTATATCATCATGAAAGCCATTGTCTTTCCTTACATCAACCTCCTGTGGCTGGGCAGCCTGGTGATGATCATCGGTTTTATCATCAGTATGCTCAGGCGGCACCGGGAGCACAAAAACAGCCGTAGCCTTGGATAGGCAATCGATCGTTTTCCTGGGTTCGGGTAATGTGGCTCATCATCTGGCGACACATCTTCATGAAGCAGGCCATACGATCCGGCAGGTTTATAGCCGCACCCTAATACATGCACAGGCATTGGCAGCAATGGTCGGTTCAACGGCGATCGATGACCTCTCCCACCTGGATAAAGAGGCGGACATCTACATCATGGTCCTGGCAGATGACCAGGTGCAGCCGGTCGCGGAACAGCTTGACCTGGGAGATCGTGTTTTGGTGCATACTTCAGGGAGTTTGCCGGAGAGCGTTTTAGCCGGCGGCAGTTCGAACTACGGCGTATTGTATCCGCTGCAAACCTTTACCCAAAGCAAGCCCGTGGATTTCAGTAAGATCCCGGTCTTTATTCAGGGGAATAATGCCGCTACCCTGGAAAAGATCCGTAAAATTGCCGCAACCTTGTCTCCGGCGGTTCATCACATAACGGATGAAAAACGGCTGCACCTCCATCTGGCTGCCGTATTCGTCAACAATTTCCCGAACCAGTTATATGCGATAGCTGCCAATATCCTGAGCAGACAAGATCTGCCGTTCGACCTCTTGCGCCCGCTGATCGACGAAACAACGGCCAAAGTATCGACCGGCCAGCCGGCGGATCAGCAAACCGGCCCTGCCAAAAGGGGAGACCAGGGGGTCATGGAACAGCATTTGGCCTTGCTGGAAGGCCATGAAGACTACCGGGAACTGTACCGCCTTTTCTCCCGGATCATCCAATCAGAGGCCGTTTCAAAAGGCTCGGAATAGTTTATTTGGCAAAAATTTGACACCTACCTGCCCGCCGTACGTTTGTACTTTGGCAGGCGGGTATTCCCTTCCCACGGAAGGGTGTAGGGTTGCTTACGCTCCAGTGCCTCCGCTGAGTGCTCAGGCACTCGCGGAAAGCTTTAGCAACGGAGCGATGGGTCAATATACACATTCGTCAAATTTTTGCCAATTTACTAGCTTTGGAGACCCTTACATTTTTCAGGAGCAAAAACATTTTTATTGGTTACTTTTGAAGGCCTAAATGGTAGACGAACATAGTTTTCTCGATCGGGTAAGCACCTTTGTGCTGGATGTCGATGGTGTACTGACCAACGGTGACCTGCTGATCACAGAGCAAGGGGAGATGTTGAGGACCATGAATATCCGGGATGGTTATGCGATCAAAAATGCCCTGAACAAAGGATACCGGGTAGCTATTATTACCGGCGGCGGCTCCAAAGGCGTGCGTGACCGGTTGGCGAAATTAGGGGTTCAGGATATTTATGATAGTTGCGAAGATAAACCTACCGCCCTCCGGGACTTGATGGAAAAATACAAGCTTGACGGGGCCGAGGTATTATATATGGGCGATGACCTGCCGGATTATGAAGTGATGGGAATGGCCGGTATCAAGGCCTGCCCGGCAGATGCTGCACCTGAGATCAAAGCCATGGCCGATTATATTTCACCCCTGGATGGTGGCAGTGGTTGTGTCAGGGATGTGATCGAGAAAGTTCTCCACCGGCATGCAAAATGGCATTCCTAAAACGAAACCCCCATTTCCACGGATACTTGATCAAGCAAGGATCATGATTGAGCAATTGATCGGATTTATCAAATTAGTACGGGTAAAAAACCTGCTGTTTATCGCCCTGACCCAATACCTGGCCAAATATTTTATTATCAATACGGTATTTAAGGCCAGCGGGTGGACCAACATCAGCATTCCCGAACTCAGCCATTTGGAATTCTTTCTCCTGGTATTGTCGACTTTGTTCGTTACAGCCGCCGGGAATATCATCAACGACTATTTCGACGTAAAGATCGATGCAATCAATAAACCGGCAAAAGTCGTTATCGGGAAAACGGTCAGCCGGAGAGTCGCGATGACCGTACATTTTGTATTCAACATTATCGGTGTTGCGCTGGGCTTCTACCTGGGCTGGACCCTGGGTAATTATCAATTGGGTTATGTCCACCTGGTAGCTGCTGGCCTACTCTGGTTTTACAGCACCAATTATAAAAAGCAACTGGTTATTGGCAACGTGATCGTTTCCATACTAACCATGCTGACGATCATGCTGGTCGGTTTTTTTGAGCCTAAATTGTATACCGAGTCCATGCATCACCGGCAACTCGATGCCGCCGCTATCTGTATCCGGATCTTGCTGGTCTATTCCTTTTTCGCATTTATGGTATCGATGATCCGGGAAGTGGTGAAAGACCTGGAAGACAGTAAAGGAGATGCGTCTGCAGATTGCAAAACCATACCCATTGTATTTGGGGTGAAGCAGGCCAAGATCATTGTCATCATACTCATGGCCATAACGATGGTAGCCCTTACCTTTTTCCTGGTCAAATTGATCCAATTCAGCTATTGGTCCCAGTTTGTCTACCTGACGATCGGGGTGCTATTGCCCCTGTTATACGGCATATGGTTGGTATGGCGGGCAGAAACGCAGGCGAATTATCACAAGATCTCGAACCTGGTGAAGCTGATCATGCTAATGGGGATCCTTTCCATGCTGTTCTTCTATTATATTTTCCTGGAGGTTTGAGTGATGCAAAACCAAAATAAACTGCCATGCTGAACCTTTCACGTAAATTGATCCTTGCATCCGGCTCTCCACGAAGAGCGGATCTGCTTCGACAAGCGGGTATCGCCTTCGAGGTGAAAACCAAGAGCATTCCGGAAGATTACCCGGGATTCTTGTCCCCATATGAGATACCGGTATACCTGGCGGAGAAAAAAGCGGAGGCCTGTAAAGATTTCCTCGAAAAGGAGGATGCGGTCCTGTTAACGGCTGACACGATCGTTAGCCTGGATGGGAAGATCCTCGGGAAACCCGCCGATGCTGCGGAGGCATTGACGATGATCGGATCCCTTTCCGGCCGGCAACATGAGGTAATTACCGGCGTTTGCCTGACCGACAGGGGTAAAAAAAGATCCTTTAACAGCAAAACCATTGTTTATTTCAAAAAGCTGAACAAGGAGGAGATCTCGTGGTACATCGATCAATGCCGGCCTTTTGACAAGGCAGGGGCCTATGCCATCCAGGAATGGATCGGCTTGATCGGTGTCGAAAAGATCGAAGGGGATTATTTTAATGTGATCGGCCTGCCGGTTACCAAGGTCTACCAGGCGCTCAAGGAATTTTAAAACTAAAGAGCCTGTTCCATCCTTCAGGGGTTTGGATAACGGTATAAAGGCGGTCACGGTGAATGGCAAAAGGGAGACCGCTTCCCTGGGCTTCACCGGGCAGGTTCAGTTGCCGGTTTTTATCCATCGATCCGTCAGGCTGCAAATATGCCAGGTAATACTGCCGGTCGAACCAATAAACGACCCGGAAATGATGATCACTTTTGTCGGCATAGTTCAGGGAAAAGTTAAAGTCAATAGCTGCTGAATAGTTAAGCCGGAAAGCGTCATTCTTCAAACACCATTTTTCCCCGTCCCGCAACCGGTAAATACAGGTATCCATTTGATGATAACCGTATCGTTTGTTGTGATATTCGAATAATGTATTCCGGTTCAATTCATAAAACAATCCCTGCCGGCTCAGTACTTCCGGAACAGTGATGGTAGGGAGCATTTCATCGAACCGGATCCGGGAATCGACAACATCGTAGCGGGCCAGAAAATATTGCTGCTCCGGAGGAATGCTGTCCAGGGCGAATATATTTCCGATCATCATACGGCCATCGAACCACCAGCCATTGCTATTATCCAGGTCCCATTCATCGGGCCAGGAGGGCTGCAGGTAGTAAAATTGGCGTGCTTGTAAGGATGTATCCAGTTCGCTGATAAAAAAATGAGGCATGAGGATAATGGATTTGCCTGACCGGACTTCGGCATATAAATGCTTGGTCATGACATATACAGCTTGACCGGATGTTTGTACATTAATGATCTCGACCGGTGGCAGGTGCATATTTTCAGGGGAATATTTTTGAACGTTTTGCCAATCAGCCGTATCGGCGCTGATGAATGTCCGGTACAGGTAGCCATACAAGCTATCCGGAAGTTTATACTGGTATCGTAAGCCGCCACCGGCCAGGTGATAGCTGGCTAAGGATTGAAATTCATGATCAAATAGCAGTAACGATCCGTCAACCACTGCCATATGATCGATATGGTTGATCACGGGCCCGGTGCTGTCCAAAAGGGTGCTTCGAAGGTGTGGACCGGCATAATCCTCGTATAGTTGTGCATCCACGGCATCCTGGATGGGAACGACTGCGGATAACCGGTTTTCCCGCACCAGGAGCACCGCACTGCTTTTGAAGGGAACAAAATCCTTAATTAGCGCATCCGAAGCGATCATATGATACTGCCCCGGATCGATCTTCATCCTTTGTTCGGCATAGGCATTCAGATGACGTGGGTGAATGCCCGATACCACAAACAGGATCTGGTCATTCGGTACATGATCGATGATCGACCGGATGCTGTGTAAATAGGCCATACAGCTAAAACAATCCCCGCTGTTAATGGCAAATATGATCAGGGAGCCATCGTAGCCGGGCAGTTCCCATTTATCGAGCAATGTCGAAATAGAAGGCCTGGCCCATGCATGAATGGTTAAAAGAATACCGCTGTATAAGATCAATCGACGCATCTGATCAAAATTACGAAAGCGGCCGTATCAAAAACATACCCAGGGGCTGAGCTTTCGATACGGCCATCCTTTCATTCATGTGTACTAATCGACCAACCGGATCAGGAATAGGTGAGCGGCATTGAAGGAGCCGGAATTTTTTTCATTCTTGACAACGTATTCCAGCAGTTGCCCGCTTAGCTTGTCTCCACCCGATTCGATCACAACAGGGCTATTGGTTTTAATACCCGCTCCTTGTGTGATCAAGGTATAGCAGGTACCTTTGGTGCCTTCGCAGCCATGTTCGATCTTACTGATCTTACCGGTTTCGTCATAATAGATCGTTTTGGAAACCAACTTTCCGGGTACTTTGATCTTTTCCCCTTTCAGCGGAGTACAAAAAATAACGATCAGCAACCCGGCCAGGAAAATAAATGGTTTTGTCATAGCGTAAGGATTTAGAGGATTAGGGAAGTGGTTTAACATGATAGGTGGTGGTATACCCGCCGGATCCATCCTGGCTACTTTTATCCAGCAACTGGAAAGTAGCCGATTTTACCGGTACGTTTCCGGAATACCAGGTTAGCTCGATGACCGGATCCGGGTTACCGGTATTGGCTTTGACTACCTCGGTATAGCAAACGCCTTTTATACCTTTGCAAGTCGTTTTGGTAACCAGGGTGCCATCTTTTAATTCTTTGGTTTTGGACTTTTTCAAAGTTCCGGGATACACGATCAACAAGGCATGGGAAGCGGTGATCGAAAGGGCATAAGCCAACAGAAAAAGAGTTAAGGTTTTCATAGGTTTAAATTTAAGTGAACAATGTAAATATATTTGATAAACATCTTTCGATAAACAACAAATAATATGGAATGAATAGCTTGTTAATAGTGTAATTCATGGATTAACCCAAAGATGCGATCCATATAGGATTTTGTAAAAAATATCTACATTGCTGTCAAAATTATAGTAAAAATTTTAAATCTACAAAAAATATTGAAAGTAATTATAATTCCATATGATAAAAAGGAAAGCCTCGATTTATTATTATACCGTATTAGTGCTATCTTGTATGACCATGCGTGATTTCCAAATTCTGCCGGTGGGTTTATTGCTGGGAATAATGCTCCTCCCGGGCTGTGAATTGATCTTCCCCGATCAGCAAAAGAATCCGGAAGATCTGGCAAGGCAGGTGAATGTCGCCAAGGTCAACCAGGATCTAAAAGCCTATAGTGTGCCTTCGCCGATGCAAATACCTGCGGCGATCAAATACAGCGGACTGGAATATATGAGCCTGTTGCTGGAGCCACACCACCGCGATGATGCATATCCCTCCAATTTCAGCCGGGCCATCAGCCTGGGCATGTATTATGTCGACCTCGGTTATGTTACCATGTTCAACCAGACGGATAATGCCACCCAATACCTCAAAGCCATGAACAGGCTGGCCAGGCAAACAGGAGCAGATAAAAGCCTGAACGATAGGCTCCTGGCGCGTTTCGAATCGAACATCGATGTTCAGGACAGCCTGATCCAGATGATATTGACCAGCTTCGAGCAAACCCATATCCATTTGGCGGAGATCCGGCGGACGAAGTTGGCCGTGCTGATGTTTGCGGGTTGCTTTATCGAAGGCCTGCACTTTATTGCCAACGCTACCATAGAATCCGGGTCCAACTATCGGCAAATGTACCTCGGCTTGATCCAGGAACAGAAGTTCTACCTGGAAAACC
>JANQFB010000039.1 GCA_028278085.1 Chitinophagales bacterium | reverse complement strand
AGCCCCTGCAATGGGAAACGAAGCGGTATTGACGCCATATACCACGAGGTCATATCCCACGATAATATTCTCCGGCAGATGACTGGCAGTGATCTCCAGACAATACTGTTGTCCGGCTTCCAGATCGAGGTGTTGCCCCAGGTATTCCCGGAATTCGAAATGGGGTAAAATGTTATAGGGCCGATAATAATTTTCCATAAACGCAAAGCCGCCAACAGGGGTACTTGGAAAAGCATTGAAGTTAAAACCCAAAGGAGTGTTGGTATTGCATACGCCCCCATAGGGGAAGGTCCAATCGGGGACAGACTGGTACCACTGCTGCCAAAAAGGCTCCCAAACCGGTACCAGGGGATAACCGGAGTACCAGTGGTCGGCCATATCGATGTTGTTACTGGGATTTACAGGCGGACAGCCATTTTCCGAATGCTCGTCGAAATCGGGATTCAGCACAATATTGGGTGAATCGATGCGGCAGCAAGTTATGATGGTCCCATCTCTTTCGGTGAAGCTTGCTGGCGGCAACGCTCCCCCGGTAGGCGGACCTCCTTTTTGCGCCCATACCGGCAAGGCCAGCCAAAGGGCGATCAATAGTATCCAATAATTGAGGTTTAGGCATCCTGCGGACGGCACATCACAGTCCATCGGGATGGTTGGGCTAGTAGTTTTCATGTTCAATAATTTTTAGGCCTGTTGGATGGGGTTTCCACGCGAAACTATCCCACTTTTAGGCCTGGGGCAAGCGGAAATGAACATTGCTGACCGCCGGATGAGTATTGCCCCCTTTTGCATGAGAATTTGTTGGGGAAGGTTTCTATTTTTACCCCGAGGTTCACGTGAAATATTTATTACTGACCATTTTCGTTTTTGGCCTCTCCTGCGCCAAAGGGCAAACCTATTCGTTCAGGCATTTTGGCACAACGGATGGATTACCTTCCTCGGAGATCTATGATATTACACAGGATCCGAAGGGACATATCTGGATCGCTACGGACCATGGGGTATGTGAAGCCAATGGGGCCGGTTTCCGGGTATATACCAAAAGGGACGGACTTAGTGACCATACCATTTTCCGGATACTGGTCGATGGTCAGGGCCGCCTTTATTTCACTTCCTTTTCCGGTGGGATCGATGTGTTGACCGACGGGACGATCGCTCCACACCCAATGAACGATACCATAAAAAAGATCCTGGGCCAAAGCTGGATCTATGATCTGCTGATCCATCCCGACGAGATGTTTTTTACCGTCAATTTAAAGCCTGGTGTCTACTATCAGTTGACCGGGAACAGGATCATCCCGCACATCGCCGATTCCTCGGCAGGTAGCAGTCCCCTTGCTTTCAACATCCATGAGGAAGAACTGTTAGCAGCCTTCCTGCATTACTTCGATCCGGAGCATTTCAGGGTCTCCAAAAGCAACCGGGAGATCCGGGTACATGCCGGTTTTAGCAACCGGACCGGAAGCTTGCACCGGGTACTTCGTTTGAAGGACGGAAAGTTGGTTTTGTCGACGGAAACAGGCATTCATGTGTTTGGAGACACCGGAAAACCATTGGGTTTTTTCCGGACCGGATTGCACCGGGCAGATGCCTTGTTCGAGGATGGGATAGGTGATCTTTGGGTAGGATTGGATAACAATGGTGGTGTACTGATCTTCAGGGATGCCAACCTCGATACTGCTCCTGAAAAAGTGCTCCCGGGCGTTTCGGCATCCTGTATTTTCCAGGATAAGGAAGGCGGGATCTGGATCGGTACGAACCATCGTGGGGTTTACTATCTGCCGGATCAAAAATTTCAGATCATGGATCAACGCCTGGTTATGCCTGATCCCGATATTTTATGCCTGTTCGCTACTGTCGATGTCCTTTATGCCGGATCGTATGCAGGCTATTTTTATGCCATCGACAAGGAGCACCGGGTAAGCACCATTACCTATGGTGATCGATTGAGCAGGATCACGAACCTGCATAAAACCAATGCCGGAATATTCTTATTGTCCAATGGTTTCTTCGGCCGCCCGGGAGCTTTCCAACGATCCAATACCTTGTCATTAGCAAAAGCTATAACCGAAGGTAGCAATGACCGTGTATTTGTGTCCATGCTCGATAAAGTATACACCTTTGCCCATGGATCCCTGGAGCCCCTCGTTTACAATACCCCCTTTCAACGGATCTTCGCCCTGGATCAAACCGGTGAAACTCTATGGATAGGTACTAATGAAGGGCTCTTTACCTGGTCTGCATCAAAGGGCCTCACCGACTGGAGTACCCTATCCCCCCTGCTGTCGGAACGGATCACAGCGATCGAATTAAGGGAAGATCGAACAGGGGTGCTTTCCACAAAAGGCAATGGCCTGCTGTTCCTGCAAGAGAAAAAGATCCGGCAGATCAGCCGTGCGGAAGGGCTCATCAGCGATCTGATCCTCGATCATATCCGCGATCGATCGGGTAATATCTGGGCGATCTCCAAGACCGGTCTTAGCCATGTTGTCCTGGAAGATACGGCCTGGGGCCGGGTTAAGCATATCACCAATTATACCGCCAGTGATGGCTTACCGACAAACGAGATCAATGATATTCTTGCCTGGAACAACCGTCTTTATATGGCTACCCCTGAAGGCATTGTCCATTTCAATCCCCGATCATTAGACGCAGCACAACAGCCCCCGGTACCGGAAGTAGCCGCTATTTGGATCAACGGTAAATCAAGCAAGCCAGCCGCTCTGACGGACCTGCAATTTGCAGAAAACAACATTACCTTATCCTGTCTCTCGGTGAGCTTCCGGGCTTTTGATCAACTGCTGCTGCAGTATCGTTTGCGGAAATCAGATCCCGGCAATGAGCAATGGGTGGAAGTTGCTAACCATTCAAGGATCGGGCTCAACGAATTGAGATCCGGTAATTATTTTTTCGAGCTCCGGTCACGATTTATGGGAAATGAACAGGTATCTCCGGCGATAACCATTCCGATCAGGATCCATCCTCACTTTACGGAAACCCCGGCTTTCCGCATCTCTGCCATCGCGGTCATATTGCTTTTGCTCATGCTCGGTATTCGCTGGTATGTACTATACCTGAACAAACAAAACCGGTCGGCGCTTTCAGCCCTGCGCAGCCGGCAAACCGCCCTGAAAGCCCAAATGAATCCTCATTTTATCTTTAACGCACTGAATGGTATACAGTATTATATCGGCAAAGGTGAAACGCGGAATGCCAATGATTATATCGCCCGTTTGTCACGCCTTGTGCGGAAAATACTGGATCATTCCGATAAAGAATTGCTACCCCTACGGGAAGAGATCAAGACCCTGCAAAATTACCTGGAACTGGAAAAACTCCGATTTGAAGAAAAGCTGACATTCGAGATCAACATCGATAAAAATGTGAACCTACGAGAAACCTTTATCCCACCGATGCTTTTACAGCCTGTTATCGAAAATGCGATCTGGCATGGAATCATGCCTAAGCCTTCGGGAGGATGGGTAAGGGTTGACATCAAATGGAAGCCTGGTGAGGATGCTTTGCTATGTGCTATCAAAGACAATGGCATCGGCCTGGAAGAGGCCATGCAGACCCAATCGAAACGGGTAGGCCATCAATCGACCGGGTTAAAGAATATACGATCAAGATTGCTGGATTACAGCAACTATTTCAAAGCGCCATTTTCCCTGGACATTCACAGCGGCGCCGAAAATAACGGGTGCGAAGTCCTCATCACCATCCCACAATCGCTGAATCCTCCGGCTGATGCCTGAAGGAACCGTAAATAGTTACTATCCTCAGCCCATCAATGATGTACAAATGCCGGCTTTGCCTTAGGCCCCTGTGTCCGAAAGGTTTCCAGCCCGATCTTCATATCGTCCGTTTCAATACATTCCCCGAACAGCCTGGATTCCAGGTCAAGGCCTTCCGACAGGGATAAGCGGGCGCCTTCATAGATCGCCCGGGTAAGGATCTGGTCGATCTTTTTGCTGTGGTGCCCGATGTCAAGCGCCTTGGCCTCACCATTTTCGGCAACCGGCTCTATTGGGATGGCCTGCATTCGGATCTCACCATTAGCAATTTGATGGACCAGTTGGATGGCTTCCCCCACCAGGTCTCCTTCGGCTTCCCGGTCAATAAGGCCGATCTCAGCCGCTTCTTTCCCGGAAACCATACGAGCGGTTCTCAGGATCTCCGCCGCCTTGTCCAGGCCGATCAATCGGGGTAAACGCTGGGTGCCACCAGCTCCGGGTATAAATCCGAGATTAACCTCCGGCTGACAGGCTACCACCGGCAAACCCTTCTTGGCGATCCTGGCCGTACAGGCAAGCGCCAGTTCATTGCCTCCTCCGAAAGCAAAACCATTCAGCGCACATACCACCGGCTTTGGATAATGTTCGATATCATTCAACACCGCCTGGAATTCATGAGAATTATGATATCCTTCATCCGGCGTCTTCAGCGAAGAAAGCATGTGCAGGTCGGCTCCCGAAACAAAAGCTTTCGTGCCGAAACCGGTGATCACTATACCTTGTATGCCGGGATCCTCAACCGCTCTTTGCATCGCCTTTTTCAATGACTGAAGCACCGACAGGTTCAGTGCATTCAATACTTTCGGCCGGCGAATGGTCAATACGGCGACTTTGTCGATGGTCTTTTCCACAATATCCGAAAGCTGCCATCCACCATTTTCCAGGGCCAGATCCAATGACGGCGGAAACGGAAAAGTCGGATGTTCCGCACAAAATTCTTTGACCAGATCATTAGCTTTTTGGATGCCCACCCGGTTCATCAGGCTAAAGGGCGGCTTGATCACCAGGGCGATCTCGGTAGCCATATTCAAATCATTAAGGTTGCAAATTCCGAGATCCATGATATAGGCCGCCAGGGCAAAATATGCTCCCTGAAACTCCCGCGTTAGCTTTTCAGCTTTTTCCGCAGGCACCTCTACCTCCTCGCCCCTTTGGGCAATTTCCCAGGGTATGTTTTGATCAACAGCCTTTTGCAGGGCATCCGGCGAACGGAACCAGGGTATCAGGAGTTGGTTCATTTCATCCAATCCATGATTGGTGATCGGATTACCCCCTGTGAGCGTTAGGGCGGTGAATGGCCCCACGCCCAGGTCCAAGGCCGAAACCGCTACCTTGTCGATCTCTTTGACACTGCCATAATCTTTTTCCAGGCACAATATGGCCGTCTGGCAAATTCCTTCGAAAATAGGGTCAATGGCATATCCGTAGGAACTTTTCACCCGGATGGGCACTTTACCGATGGCCTCATAAAAGCCGAGTAAGGTGTCGACAATGGCCGGATCGGTATTTTCGCCCGGAATGATCTCCACCACCGGATTTCTCTCCGCCGGATAGAAAAAATGGATAACCAGGCATCGCCCCTGGTCACGAATATTCTCAAAAATTACTTCCGGCTGCATATGGGAAGAATTGGAAAAGAACAGGCAATCTTCATGGCATATGGCTTCCGCCTGCCGGAAGATCTTATCTTTAACCATCACATTCTCCGTGGCGGCTTCCAAAACGATATCGGAGCCGGCAAGCTGCCGGTAATCGGTGGTATAGTTGATACTGCTGGTGATGGCCTCTGCTTTTTCCGGCTTAAAGGCCCCGCTTTCCACACCCTTTCCGACTTTTTTTTCGATCTTTTTCCGGGCATTTTCAAGGGCCTGCTCCTCGATGTCCAGGAGCACCAGGCTTACTTGTTTTCCGGCAAAAACTTTGGCAAAGTGCAGGCAAATATCCGGCCCGATCTGGCCGGCGCCTACGATTGACAGTTTAGTGATGGTAAGGTTTTGATAGGTGTAACTCATCGCAAGAAAGTTTTTGATCAATGCGATAAATTGCATAATATCAAACACAAAAAATATGATGTATATTATAGTTTGAGATAAAAAGACCTGAATATCTCATTAATCCGGCGCTGTACCCGGAAATGACTAGACCTGCAAACCAACAACGGATATCGGTATGGTGCTGTTAAAAAGGGAGCGATGGCAAAAGCCCGGATCGGGTGATCAGGCCTTTTTCAAAGAAACGATAGCTATCCCGTTACGGACATCATCACATAACTGGGCAATGGTTTTATCGGTCAGGATACTCCTGATCCGGTCTTTGATCTTGGTATAATCATTATGGATCGGACATGGCTCTTTGTCCGAGCACTCTTTCAATCCTATCCCGCATCGTTCGAAAATATCGAGTGTATCCATGATCCTGACAATTTCCAACAAAGTTATTTGATCCGGTGAACCGGCCAGGAAAAAACCGCCCGTGGGACCTTTGACGGAGTGCAGGATCTTATTTTTTACCAGTATCTGGAGGATCTTGCTCAGAAAATGCTTGGGAATATCCAGGGATGCCGCTATCTCGGTCAGGCCAACGGCTTTACCGTCGTCATGGCGCATGGCAATGAACAAGACCGCTTGCAGGGCATACTCACAAGTCCGGGAAAACATAGGATCAGATTTGCTTGGATATCCTGCAAAATTATTGAAATTCGCCGGGAATCAAGCATTTTTGTTCCGCGGGATAAATCCTGTTTACCAAAGGAACGTCGAATGGCTAATGCTAAATGTTGAATGCTGAAGTTTTGTCTACTTCATCATTCAGCATTTAACATTCTGTATTTATCATTCACAAGAAGTCAGGACGATTAGATTACCACCTGCTTATTCCCCTTCACGCATTGCTCCAGACCGGTGATCTCTTTTCCAGGAAAGATTGTATGCCTTCGTTGGCATCCGCTGTTTCCATCAATTCATCCACATATAGATCTTGCAGCTCTGCCAGCTTTGTCTTTAACGTTTCATTATAGCTGTTCCTGACCGCTTTAACGGCATACCGCAAGGAAGACGCGCTTTTGGGTAAAATATGTTTTTCGATCCATTCCCCGACCGACCGGTCGAGCGTTTCGCGATCGTCAAAGACCTCATTGACGATCTTCAATTCGAAAGCCTCCTGCGCAGTGATGATCTTGCCGGTTAGCAGCAAATCTTCTGCCGGGGCCAAACCGATCTTCAGGGGAAGGATCACGGAGGCCGGCGGCGGAAAAACGCCCAGCGCAATTTCCGGCTGACCGAATTTAGCTGTCCGATCGGCGAAAATGAAATTACAGGCCAGGGCGAGCTCCATCCCTCCGCCCAGGCATTGCCCCGAAACTTTGCATACAGCCGGAATGCCCAGGTCGATCAGCGTATAAAACAGGCGATGAAAACTGGTCAGCATTTGATGGGCTGCTTCCTTTTGATGTTCTTCCACACTGGCGCCAAAAGAAAAGTGTTTGCCGGCGCCCTCGAACAGGATCAGTTTCAATCCTTTATTTTCCCGGATGGTATCCAACAGCTCCTGCAGTTCAGCCATCATCACCTGGTCGAGGATATTTCCCTTGCCGTCATTGAGCCGGATCCGGGCGACGGCCTGGTCGTAGCTATAGGAAAATTGTATTTTTTCCATCACTATGCCGTTTCGTTCTGATATTGGGGAGAGATCATGTGCAACAGTTCTTCATCCCACTCATGGCCGGCCGCCAGTGCCTGCCGAAGTTTGACAAAGTTTATTTCACGGTTGCTTTTGGGTCCTTCATTGAAGGCCTGGAAGCCGGCTTTGGCTTCGGTCATCATGTTCAGGGCCAGCCATTCCCGGTTGCTTTCCTTATTCTGGTCCCAGTGTTCCAGCTTTTTCTTCCGGATCGAGTTGATCGTTTTACTCAGGCAATTAGGAAAGGTCATCATCAACCTGGTGCATAGATCATCCACCGCCTCATCCAACAGGCTCAGGTCTACCTCACCGGATTTCAATTGCGCTTTTGCATCGGCGAGGCTATCCCCGGTTTTTGGCAATCCGTAAATGATCTGTCCCGTTGCGGGATCCACCCATTGATCGGTAATGACCAGGGGATTCGGGATAAATTCCCCATCCAGTTTCAAAGCCGGAACAATGGCTGTCAGCAGTCCGTGGCGCATGGCTTCATGTGCCGACCAGGGGTCGCAGGCCGTACAGGATATCATGGCTTTTTCAACGCCGACAAAAAGCTGCAGAAAATCCGTAGACCCGCCATCCGGTGCACTGCCATGCTTGGGACCGGCTTGTCCGAATCGGGCCAGGTCTTGTGCTATGGTAAAATCACAGGCCATGCCGATCTCCTGTCCGCCGCCGATCCGCATCCCGTTGGCCCGGCATATGACCGGTTTGTCACACATCAGGATCGCCGACACCATGTCGTTGAACAAGCGCATATATTGTTTGTATTCCTGCGGGTTACCGGCATAATATTCCGCGTATTCCTTGGTATTACCACCGGTACAAAAAGCCTTATTGCCCGCGCCGGTGAAAACGACCGCATTAACAGAGCGATCCATCGAGGCTTCGCGGAAAGCCAGGATAATTTCCTTGACCGCCTCGGTGGTATAGGAATTATACTGTCCCGGATTATTGATCATGATCCAGGCATTGAACAATCCTTCTACCGGCAAGCCATCGGTATCCAGGCATGGGCGAAGGGTATACAGGATCTCCGAATATTCGGTGGTTACTAGGTTATGGTCTTTGAGTTTCATGGTAGTATATTTTTATTAGTTAAAATCAGGAATCAATACGGAACGTTTGGAATATTGATGATCAAGGGTATGCTGAAATACCTCATTGATCTGCGACATCGGAAAAGTTTCTACAAAACGGCCGAGCTCCAATTGGTCATTGGCCACCAGGTCGACCACTTCCGGGTATAATTCCGGCTTGCAGCCCCAGGTGCCGATCACTTTGGCATCGAAGGCCATCAGGTTGCTTAAGCGAATATCGACTTTATCCATGGTGAAACCGACAATGGAAAGCGTCGAAGCATAGGTAACCAGGTTAAAGGCCAGCTCCTGCCCGGCGCGGGTGCCGGACATTTCAAAGACCTTCCAGCCATACCTCGACACACCCATATCTTTGGCCGCCTGGCGGACCTCCCCTTTGATGGTTTTGAGGTCCTTGTCACGGGTATTCAGGATCGCATCGGCCCCGTTTTCCCGGGCTATCGAAAGCTTATTATCGTCGATGTCGAGGGCCAGAACCCTGGCACCCATTATCCTGGCGATCTGCGCTCCATAAATGCCGATCCCGCCTACGCCGATGCAAATCGCAAGATCGCCGACTTCGAGTTCGGATTTTTTGATCACCTGGTAAGGGGTAGAAACGGCATCGGCGATAACAGCCAGTTGTTCCAGTGAGTATTTCGCCAAAACTTTTTCCGGCACCGGGCAGAGGTATCGATAAGGGACTTTCACATGAGAAGCAAAGCCGCCGTCAAAATCATTACCCGGCATCAGTTGCTGCTGGCAGATATTACTCCGCCCCTTTTGGCAGAGCTCACAGCTACCACAGGGTAATACGGCCGGGATGATCACTTTTTTTCCGATCCAGTCATCAGGGCCACCCATAACTGTGCCACTGATCTCATGCCCCAGGGTCAGCGGAAGCTCATGTTTGGTTTTAACGCCATAGTGCCAAAAGCTCAGATCCGTGTGGCAGACGCCGCACCCGGCGATCTTCACCAGCACTTCATCTGGCGCCAGCTCGGGGTAAGGCTTTTCCACCAATTGAAAATCTTCCTTTAAGGCTGTCATTTCCCAGGCGTACATTTTTCCATTTTCCATGGTTTTAATGTTTTGAGTTAATTGTTGTGTTATCCGGCCTTTTTCATCGGGGTATCCGACGGACCGATCTTTTTGGCGGCACGGCGGTTCCTGATCCTTTCGGACTTCCGGTTGCGGAAGCTCATTTTCAGGAATACCCGGATCAATTTCCAGTCTATCACAAATATCCAGCGCAAAGCCACCCTCGATAATGACCGGAAATTAAAAAAGGAATCCATGATCGCCTTCCTAGCGGCTATGGCTTCCTCGTGGGTATAATGTTTAAATTCAACGGTGGGGATATCTTTGCGCAGCTTCCGCCAATCGTTGCAGGTCCGGCCTTCTTTCGATAATTTCTTATACAAGGGGGTTCCGGGCCAGGCCGTCATATAGAACACCCGGACAAAATCAGCATTTACTTTTTTGATCTCGCGGATCAGGGTTTTGTGATAATTGCGGTGATGATTGTCCATTCCCAAAATGGTGGAAGCGATCACGGCAATCTTATTCCGGTGGATCTTTTTAATGGCGGATCTATAATCCACACCCATGTTCTGTTTCTTGTTCACGAACTTGAGGCTTTCCTCATCGGTCGCTTCAAAACCGACAAAAACCGCCCGGCAACCCGCCCGGTACATCAATTCCATCAATTCCGGCTCTTCGGCAAGCTTTACCGTAGTCTGACAACCCCAGAAAAAGGGATAACCCCGCTGGATCATTTTCCGGAGCAGTATCTTCCGGTCTTCGATATCCGCCTCCTGGTAGCCCATAAAATTTTCATCCGTAATGATAACCACCGATTCATCGCGGAGGCTGTCCAGGTCTTGCAGGATCGTTTCATGAGGGATGGTCCGGAATTTCCGGTGCTTATACACGGTCAGGTAGCAAAACGAACAATGGTAAGGGCAGCCCCGGGAGGTCATCACCGAAGGATAATGGTAGTTGGGGTGGATATACCTCCGGTCAGGCGTTCCCAGGTTGTCCAGGGCAACATCCATCCTGCCGAAATAGGTCGGTTTGGGCGATCCGGCTTCATAATCCGCCAGGAATTGCCGCCACGGGACCTCTCCCTCCCCGATAATAACCGTATCGAAGTGTTCCAGGGTTTCATCGGGCAGTGCTGTGGCATGAGCGCCACCGATCACACAAGTAATGCCCCTGGCCCTTAATTGATCAGCGAGCTGATAAGACCGGTGAATACCGGAACTCAACGCAGACATAGCGACAATATCAGCATCCACTGTTATGGGGTCCAGGTCTTCTCCGACATATTCATCATACAAGCTCATTTCGTAATTATCCGGCGTATGACGGGCCATATAGGCCAGGGCCAGCGGACTGTATAACAGTTCGGTACCCTTGTTCTCCTTATCCGTGGAAGGATAACAAAACACTAATTTATAGGCCGGTCGATGCATGATCAGTTCAAATGATTTTCCAGGAGTAAAGCCGTTCCCTGTCCCCCGCCGATACAAGCGGAGGCGATACCATAGCGGGCATTCCGGCGTTTCATTTCATTGGAAATGGTTAGCGCCAAACGCGCGCCCGTGGCACCCAGCGGATGCCCGAGAGCAATGGCACCGCCATTCACATTCAGTTTTTCACGGGGTATGTTCAATTCCTTTTCACAGGCCATCAATTGAGCGCCGAAAGCTTCGTTGATCTCGACCAGGTCGACTTCATCCAGGCTAAGGCCAGTCATCTCCAGCAGGATCTCGATGGCCGGTACCGGACCGATACCCATGAATTTAGGGTCGACACCGGCGGAGGCAGAAGCCACGATCTTTGCCAGGGGTTTAACTTTTTTGCGTTGAATAAAATCTCCGGAACCGACCGTAACCGCAGCAGCGCCATCGACAATACCACTGGAGTTGCCTGCTGTTTGAACGCCATCTTTTTTGAAAGCAGGCGGTAACCCGGCTAAACTTTCCAAATTGGTCGGCCGTACATTTTCATCGGTGGTAAAATCCTGAACCTTCCTGGGTAGCCTGACTTTCCGGGGCTCTAATCCCTCGGCTTCGAATACCGTGCTGTTCATCGGTACGATCTCTTCGGCAAACCAGCCTTCCCCGATAGCATGAGCGGCCCGCTTTTGCGACAGTTCCGCAAATTCATCAACCGCTTCACGGGTAAAACCATGTTTCTCCGCCAGGTTTTCAGCCGTGGCGCCCATGGAGTAACCGGCGGCCGTATCGTCCAAGGCTACCCAAAGCATATCCTGGAATTGGATCCGGCCCAGGTGGTATCCTCTTCGATTGCCGAAAGATACGGTCGGCGCCAGGGTCATATTCTCCGTGCCACAACATAAGGCGGCATCGGCTTTGCCCAGGGTGATCTGCTCGGTTCCGGTAATCACCGTTTCCAATCCCGAAGCACAGATCCTTTGGACCATAATTTCCGGCACACTTACGGGAAGCCCGCTATACAAGCCGATATGCCGGCCCACAAAATAGGCATCGCCCGAAGCCTGTCCGATGTTGGCGATAATGGCCTGGTCGATGTCATCGGGCTGCAAACCCGACCGCTCGATCGCTCCCCGGGAAGCATAGATCCCCAGATCCGTCGGCGATACATCACTCAGGGTGCCACAGAATTTGCCAAAAGGGGTACGGGCCCCGTTGATCAGGAATATATCATCATACATCATTCCAATGCCTTTGTCTTTGTGGTGATATGCTTTCATTTTTTTTCGATTATTAAGTTAAATACTTTCGGTTTTTTCAGCTTCCTTTCCGGATAAGTTTCGTTGATACTGACGCCTGGCTAATATCGCCGCTCCAAATGACACAGTATATTGAGGTTGGGGCAGGATCTCCACTGCTCGCTCATATTTTTCCTGTAATAAAGTCTTCAAAAAGGGATGATGAGCGATCACCCCACCGACCAGGTATACCGGCACTGAGGTATCCACCCGCAGCTTCGATACCCGGTTAGTGATAGAAATGTATATACCCCGGGCGATATCTTCCACCGGCGCTCCGCTGAAGAGCCATGACATGATCTCCGTTTTGGCGAATACCGTGCAAAAGCTGTTCAATTCCGAATCATAATCCGACTTCGAAGCCAGGTTGCTCATATCCGAAACCGGGATCTCCGCCCGTTCGGCCACTTCCTGGATAAATGCCCCGGTTCCGGCGGCACATTTGTCGTTGAGATAGAATTTGTCGACCTTATTGTCGGCATCACAGCGGATCACCTTGATATCCTCTCCACCGATGTCGATAATATTCTTCTCCCCGGGGTATTGCCGGGAAACGCCGGCTGCGGCACACAAGATCTCGGTTTTGATGATGTCGGAATCCGGGAAATGTTTCCGGCCGTAACCGGTGGCACAACTGAATTGGATCGGCAATTCGTCACGGATGGCCTGCATCACATGTTTCAAGGCCACTTTATCCCGGTTGAGTGTAGGCAGAATGGTTTGGTAAACCACTTTTTCCTCCTCATCGATCACCGTGAACTTGGTAAAAGCCGACCCAAGATCGATCCCGAGGTAGCAAGGGCCGCTGACCTTTACCCGGTCTTTTTTATTTTTAAAGATATTAAGACCCTTTTGTCTTTTATTGGATAAATTAAAAGCGGCTATTCCTAATTGATCTTTTAAACTTTTTTGGGTCATGGCTTTGACCATATTGGTAAAAACCAGGTTCAGCGAGGTCCGGATATAATGTTTCCGGCCGTATTCGACAAATTTACCGTTGATATGGTCGATCTCCGTTTCACGGTTGTTAATGATATCGACGGCCAGTGATGGGAAATGGTTACCGGCTTTCTTGAGGTAGCGCAGGCATTTCCGTATAAAGTCATCTTCGAAATAGATCTTTTCGGCTTCCGCCACTTCTACCGCTTCTTCGATCACCTGTTCGATGATCTCGACCGTATCCGGGAATTCCATGGCTTCTTTGATGGTAAATTTTCCAATCCCGCACAAGGCGCTGAGGGAAGCATTCAGAATGGTTTTTTCCCAAACCCGTTTGATCAATTCAAAAGAGTCGATCGCTAAGGTTTCCAGGCCGATCGCCGTTAGCTGGGTGGCAAAATCTTTCGCCATCGGCAGCAGTGAATCGTCGACAGAAGACAGGTAATTCGGCGGGTTGAAAAAAGTAACCTTTACCACATTGGGGGCGTTCAGGTTACCGGCAAAATTGATGACCATTCGAAGCGTGCGTGGTTCCCCGGCTTCTTCGGCAATTTCCTGTTCAACATCGATCCCGTTTTGAGCGCTGATCACTGCAAAGTCATCCTCTTCTCTGAATGTTTTAAGGACGGCCGGCAATTGATAGGATTTCAGCGCCAGTATCAGGATATCCATATCCCAATCCCACAACTCTTCGATATGATTGCAGATATGTTTGATCCTCACCTGCTTTTGGATCACTCCTTCCAGTTGGATCCCTTCCCGCCGGATAAGGTTGATCTTCAGCTTATCCGTATCACAGATGGCGACTTCACAATTCGCTTCCTGAAGATGGGCCGCCAGGATCAGGCCAACCGGACCCAATCCGACAATGCCGATCTTTTTTTGAGAAATGTCTTCACCGTTTATGGAAGGATAGGCTGTCATGAATATACATTTTGGCTTTCCAATTGCTCGATAAATGTTTCTATTTTGGTCGTGGATTGGCCTTCGGAGAAAAACCGGAGATCATTCAGGTCGCCTTCCACCACCATGGCCGGGATGCCGGTCTCCTGCTGAAACCGCAGGGGCATGCCGAATTTGGCATTGGAGTTGTTGAAGCAGGTCTTGGTATCATGGAAGATCATACCGTCGACCCGGTATTCCGAAGCCCAGGCCTTCAGCATATCCATCTTGGCCTTTTCACTCCGGTTGATAAATATTTGGGTATAAGCCAGGGCTGATGATGCAAAGGGATCTTTTTCATCAAAATCATCGAAGATCCAGCTATTGCAATAAGTCGAGGCCACTACTGCGGTTTGATGCTGGGCAAAGAGGTCGGAAAGGTATCGCAGCTTTCCCCAGATCGGCATACCGTCCCAGAATATCCGGCAACTTTCCTGCGGGAGAAAACCCTTGCCGTCCGCAACATATCCCTCCAGTTCCTGCAATAATGTATGATAATAGTTCCGGGCTACTTCGGTTCCTCTCAACACAACAATAGGCCCCATGTGGATGGCGCCATCAAAAAAGCTGATGGGAGCAGGTTTATTTGCCGCTGTCTTCAGAACTTTTTGCCACAATAAGGTAGCTTCCTTGCTCAATTGGAGGGTTTCCCGGAAGCGGTCGATGTCGAATGGTTGGCCCGAAGCAGCTTCGCAAAAAGGTAACATGGCTTTGAACTGATGAACCACCAATTCGATCTCCGCCGGCCTGACTTCATCCAGGTGCCTGGGCGGGAAGATCCCGTGGACGGGGCAATTGAACTCGCGGGCATAGAAATTAAACCAATCCTGCACTTCCCGGCACTGGTTGGTATTGTACACGATCAGGTCAGGCTTGGGGATCCCCTTCATCCCATAGTGGTCACGAAGCGGACTGCTGCCACCGAGGTAGGCGCCGATATCACTGGTGGTATAGGAACAGATATGGCCCGAAAATCCACAGTTCACGGCCGTTGGGATATGCTCCGTTGCGGTCCTGGTTGCTCCTAATAAGGCACCATGATTTTCCGGGAAATAAACCTCGAACCCAAAAGATCGCAACAATTCTGCCGGCCCCACACTGGTGCACCAGGCTACTTTCGGCGCCTGGTCAAGGCGGTCGAAGTATTCCTGCATTACGGTTTTCAGTAATTGGGCAGATTCGAGGGTATACATCACTTAAACTTCCACTTTTTCTTTATGCCCCAGGTTGATCACATAAACTTCTTCATCCACCGGTACATTGGCGCCATATAAATTTTGCAAATGAGCTTTATACGTTTTGATCACCTGGTTGGGCGCCACCTTCATGGATGGGGTCAGGGTGTTGTTTTCCAGCGACAATTCATCGTCGATTATTGCAGCGGCTTTGATCTTGGCAAATTTTTGCCCGATACCACAATTGGCGTCATGTAAGCATCCATGGAGGCATTTACCTAGTTCGTCGACGTTCCTCGGACAAAAACATCCTTCCATCGGAGAAACATGGTAATCCGGATCATCCAGTAACTTTTTATTGGGAAAAAGCAATGCCACGGGATACTCCTCTCCCACACCCGTGACCAGGGCAAAAGATACGTAATGACATTTCTTTTCGATCAACTTTTCCAGGTCAGTGGGTACTACCTTTTCCCCATTCGATAATTTAAATATGCGGTCTTTCCGCGCGATCAGCTTCAGGCCGGCCTCCGTGATACCGCCCACATCTCCTGTCCGGTACCAGCCGTCGTCCGTGAAAATACCCCGGTTAGCCTCGTCATTTTTATAGTAGCCCACCATCACATTGGGCCCTTTAACTTCGATTTCCTGGTCGCTGTTGATCCGGATACTGACCCCGGGAATAGGCTGGCCTACCACACCGGTTTCTCTTTTAATACCGGGATCGGTCAGGGTACAGCAGGGAGAGGTTTCCG
>JANQFB010000018.1 GCA_028278085.1 Chitinophagales bacterium | reverse complement strand
CGATGAGCCACCTGCTTGATCGAATTTTCGGATCCGTCGGTTCCGTCGGCCTGTTTGACCCCTGCCTTACGAAAATATTTCTGGGCCAGAATATCCGTGGCAACCTGCGACCACGAAATAGGTACCTCAACATTGTTCATCTCAAAAACCACATCCCCTTCAGGGTTCCTGATCACGGAACTACGGTGCTCATATTCGAACATATCAAAAGGCTTGACATGATCTTTGGTAAAGTAACGTTCGAACGTCAGACCGTTTGTGATGCTGTTGGTAGGGCTCATTAAATTAAGGTTAATTGGCGGTTAAAAAATTAAGAAGAACAGGTTGGCAAAGCTAACGGCAAAATTCATTTTTGTAAAATTGAGTTTTCCACAAAATGTTCATATTAAATGTGCAATTGTTTTCATGTGTCCCATTTTATGACGTTTTTAAAATTGGCTGGTTGTGGAAATATTTTGAAAAATGTAATTTTGCTGGACATACGACTCAAAAATTGGGAATGACCAATTCTTTATACACTTCTCTTTTAAACGATCACCAAAAGCATCAAAAAAAATTTGCAGTCCTACTTGATCCGGATAAAATTGCACCCGGTCACCTGGAAATTTTAACCCGGAAAGCGATCGATGCTTCCGTCGATTATTTTTTTGTCGGAGGCAGCTTGTTGGTGAAGGATAGTATGGACGATTGCCTGGCACCGATCAAGGCGAATTGCGATATTCCCGTGATCCTTTTTCCCGGAAATGCTTACCAGGTCAATGCTAAGGCGGATGGCATTTTCTTTTTATCACTGATCTCCGGCCGCAACCCGGAGTTGCTGATCGGGCAGCATGTGATCGCTGCGCCTTTGTTAAAGGAAAGCGATATTGAAGTGATCCCTACCGGTTATATGCTCATCAACGGAGGAGCCCCGACGGCAGCTTCTTATATGAGCTCGACTACCCCGATCCCCCATGATAAGAACGATATTGCCGTCTGTACCGCAATGGCCGGGGAAATGCTGGGATTAAAACTGATCTATATGGATGCCGGCAGCGGAGCCCGTAACCCGATCAGTGAATCCATGATCGCAGCTATCCGTGAAAAGATCGATCTGCCAATTGTGGTTGGGGGCGGTATTTGTGACGCCGAAAAAGCTTACCTCAATTGCAAAGCCGGGGCAGATGTTATCGTGGTCGGTAATGCCATTGAAAAAGAACCGGACCTCATCACGGAAATTGCCGAGGCTATCCATTCCTTCGAAACGGTTTCATAAACCAGCCTGACCATGGAGGGCATTGTAACCAAATCTACCGGAAGCTGGTACGAAGTGCTGCTTGAAGACGGAACGAATATACCTTGCCGTGTTCCCGGAAAATTCCGTTTGGATGATCTGAATATCACCAATCCAATAGCCGTTGGCGATCGGGTAATGCTGGAAGCTGAAAAGGATGGAACAGCCGTCGTCAAGGATATATTGCCCCGAAAGAATTATATCATCCGCAAATCGCCGAAAAGCAGGAGCAAGCACCAGATCCTGGCGGCGAACCTCGACCAGGCGATCTTAATGGCAACGCTCAGGCAGCCCAGGACATCACAGGGCTTTATCGATCGCTTTTTAATGACCTGCGAATGTTATCATATTCCGGCCATATTGATCTTCAATAAATCGGACCTTTACCGGACCAAAGAAATGGCCACTTATGAAACCCTTCGCGAGGTATACCGGGCTATCGGCTACCAGACTTTCCTGGTTTCCGCCCTGGATCCGGATCAACTCAACCCGGTAAAAGAGCTGCTAACCGGGAAGATCACTTTGCTGGCAGGCCATTCGGGTGTTGGGAAGTCGACCATGATCAACGGCCTGTTTCCCGGGCTGGACCTGAAAACCTCCGCTGTTTCCAAACATACGAATAAGGGAGCCCATGCAACAACCTTTGCTGAAATGCACCCCCTGCCATCCGGCGGAAGTATTATTGATACACCCGGATTGCGCGAATTCGGTATTGTGGATCTCCAAGCCAACGAGGTCAGCCATTATTTTCCGGAGATCAGAGACCTGATCAACGAATGTAATTTTAACAACTGCCTGCATAAACAAGAACCGGGATGTGCCGTAACCAAAGCCCTCGAAGAAGGCGCTATCGATCCTGGGCGGTATAAGAGTTATTGCAGCATTTTGAATGATCTTGAAAGCGAGCAAAAGATCTATTGAAAAATGAAATTAGTGATCCAGAGAGTGTTGGAAGCCAGCGTGGCGGTCGGTGATGAAGCAATCGCCAAGATCGGGCACGGCCTGTTGGTATTTGTCGGTATTGAAACAGCCGATACCCTGACAGATGTACAATGGCTGAGCAATAAAATTGCCAATATCCGGCTTTTCGACGACAGGGAAGCCATTCCGAATTTATCGGTCAAAGATATCGATGGAGAAGTAATATTAGTCAGCCAGTTTACGCTGCACGCCCGGACCAAAAAAGGACACCGGCCCTCCTATATCGACGCTGCCAGACCCGAACAAGCCATTCCTTTATATGAAGCCTTGATCCGCCAGTTGGAGCAGGACCTGGGCAAACCCGTTCAAACCGGGAAATTCGGCCGTCAGATGCAGGTTAGCCTGGTCAACGAAGGCCCGGTCACTATCCTGATCGATTCCAAAAACAAGCATTAAACCCATGAAGGGGTATACAAATTCTCTCAACCCATGACTATCGCAGAAGCACAACAAGCCGTGGATCATTGGATCCAAACCACAGGCGTAAGGTATTTCAATGAATTGACTAATATGGCCATGTTAACGGAAGAGGTCGGGGAAGTAGCCCGGATCATCGCCCGGCAATATGGAGAGCAATCTTTTAAAGCCAGTGATCAAGACAAAAACCTGGCCGATGAATTGGCGGATGTGTTATTCGTGGTGATCTGCCTGGCTAACCAAACCAATACGGACCTTACCGAGGCCTTAAAAAAGAACCTGGAAAAGAAAACCTTGCGGGATAGCCAAAGACACCGGGATAATGAGAAGCTGAGGTAGGTTGGTTCTGGTCTGGTGGTAATTTTGGGTATAAAGATCGTGCTGCGTTTTTTAGTTTGTTCAGTAAAAAGTAGGCAGTGAGCATTTGGCAGTGGGCAAGTTTGAAAACCTTGCCCACTGCCAAATGCATACTAAATAACTGCCAACTAAATACCCCTACTTCATCGCATCAATAGCTTCATTGATATTGACAATATGATCGCCGATCTTTTCGGCTCCGCTGATCAGGTCAAGATAGATCAAACCATCCTTGATCTCATATTTACGTTTTTCAATCCTTGAAAAATGCCTGGCCTGCAGTTCATCCCGGAGATTATTGATCCTGTTTTCCGCCTCATACACTTTTTTCATTTCCAGCGGGCTATCATCTGTCATATATTGGTTCATATCTTTTAAATATTCGTACACCAGGTCGAATATCTGTTCGAGTTCCGCTTTCACCTCTTCCGGGAATTTGGTTTTGTTTTCCCTCATCCGGTCCACGTTTTTCGACATTTGATAGATGATATCGCCGATCCTTTCCAGGTCGGTACTAATACGCAGCA
>JANQFB010000585.1 GCA_028278085.1 Chitinophagales bacterium | reverse complement strand
ATACTCATGTCGCCCTTCAGGACATTGATCAGTTGAGGCAGTTCATCCAGCTTCAATTTGCGCAGGTAATAACCCACACCGGTAACCCTTGGATCCCGGTCGCCGACCGTTAATCTTTTTTGCCGGTCGGAACCGGTATGCATGGTCCGGAATTTGAAGATCCGGAAATTTTGCATGCCCTTTCCTACCCTAACCTGTCGGTAAAAAACGCCACCCTTCGAGTCCAGGGCTACCAGCAGGGCAATTAAGATCAACAAAGGGCTCAGCAACAGCAACAAAGTAGCCGCACAAAGCAGGTCGAACAAACGCTTGATCATTTTACGATGTTAACAGCATGAATGACGGCCTGGATAACAGCATCCACCGCTTCATCCTCCAGGTCATAGTATACCGGCAGGCTGATCTCCCGTGAAAATTGCCGGTAGGCATTGGGGTAATCACTCATCCGGTAGCCCATTGTTTTATAGGCTGTTAATAATGGGAGGGGTTTGAAATGTACATTAACACTAACATCCCGGTTAAATATTTCGGTGATGATTCGGTTCCTTTGCAGTTCGTCAATATCCTTTATCCGCAGCAAATACAAATGAAGAGAAGACCGGGCTTCCCCGCTTTGCCATACCGGCAACTCCGCCCAGGCTTCTTGCCGGAAGGCGCTTTCATACCGCTCGAAGATCTCTTTTCTCCGGGGTAATGTTTCGGATTCATACCTGGCCAATTCGACTAAGCCCAAAGCTGCCAGGAGATCGGGCATGTTGAACTTGTAGCCGGGTTCGATCACATCATATTCCCAGTTGCCTTTTTGGGTTTTGGCCAGGGCATCTTTGGTTTGGCCGTGCAGCGATTTCACCCGGAGGTAGGCATAGATCTCGGCATTGTCGAAGGGTTTGGGCAGGTTCAGACAGATCGCTCCACCCTCCCCGGTGGTGAGGTTTTTGACGGCATGAAAAGAAAATACCGTTACATCGGCCAGGCTGCCCGACCGCTTGCCTTTGTAGGTAGCCCCGAGGGAATGCGCAGCATCGCCCAGGATCATGATCCTGCCCAGTTGTTCCTGCTTATCATTCGAAGGCCGGAACATATCGATGATCGCAGGATCATCGACAATTGCTTTAATGGCATCATAATCACAGGGCCAGCCGCCGATATCCACCGGCAGGATCACTTTGGTAGCCGGCGTGATCGCCCCTTTGATCTTTTCCGGGTCGATATTAAAATCATCGCCGATATCAACCATCACCGGCTTAGCGCCGCAGTGTAGGATAACGTTTGCCGTTGCACAATAGGTATAGGCTGGCAGGATCACCTCATCCCCGGGTTTCACACCCCACCAACGCAGCATCAATTCCAGCCCGGAGGTAGCGGCATTGGTACACAAAACATTCGGCACACCTGCATAAGCAGCCAGGTTCTCTTCAAACTTCTTGGTTTTCGGGCCTGTGGTGATCCATCCGGATTGCAAGCTGTCTAAAATCTCATCAAATAATTCCGGGTAAACTTTTGGGGGAGAAAAAGGGATCATCGGCTGGATTTGATCACAAATATAGCAGAACTTCCTCAATTTTTGGATGAGTCGGTTCTGCTTGGGCGGTGCATCAACAAGGTTAAAAACAAGGCCAGGAACACAACCCCCGCCTGTACTTCGATGATGGAATCCGTCAAAGCGGCAGCGGCCAGTAAGATCACGAGGAGCCCCAGCAACAGTTCCCTGCGCCGGATAGCACGGATCAAGGGTATCCCTAAAAGGGAAAGCCATCCCAGCAAGCCGGCAATTCCCAGGGCAACGGTCGTTTGGATAAACTGGTTGTGTGCATTCAATTGCTTTTCTTTCAAACCGGTATAGCCCAATTTGTCGTAGGTCCGGAGCAATTCATCTTTAACGTCGCCCGTTCCGGTACCGAGCAAAGGATGTCTGCGGATCAGATAAGTTGAAAGCCGCCAGATCTGTTTCCTGCTTTGTATGCTACCCGTCATGGATCTTTCGGGCACCGGCTCCAATAGATTTTGGATGGCGCTTTCGAAACGCAGATAGGTAGCGGTTTCGGAGGTTTGGGTCGTTACTGCCCACAGGCTGGCGGCTAAAATGAGCAAGCACAGGAGACCTGCTATCCATCGGCGATAGGTGATCACCCAGTAGGTTAATGCGATCAACAACAACAATAGTAAAGACAATAAGCCAATTTTAGATGTCGTGAACCACACGCCGGACACTAACAAAAGGATCCCGAGCCAAAGTCCGTAGAATCCCGGATCTTTCCAGCTCAGGCGATAATTGTCCATCAAATGCATCACACAAGCAATGGCAAAATTGAGATAAAGGGCAAAAAATCCCAGATGCATAAATGGGTAGAAATGCGGTCCGTAGAAATAAATAATCTTTTCATCATGTGCCCTGTACTCCTGGTAGCTGGATACCAGGCCAATTACCACGGCAATGGCACAAGCTATGATAAACGCCCATAGGGCATATAAAAATTGCCGTTTGTTTAAGGCTGGTGATAACGCGAATATCAGCGGAAACAGCAGGAGTGATAATTTGATCTCCAGGTCGAAAAGGCCAAAGGCCAGGTTGTCGGAATACAACATGCCGATCACATGCAATCCGTAAAAACCGGTCATCGCATACATAAAGCCGGTGGCTTTCATTTGACGAAACCGCTTCCCGACAGACTTTTGCAAAAGCGCATTCGCGGTGATTAAAATAATAAAGACCGGCACGATCTTCGGCAACAGCGGCAGACAAGCCGCAATGCACCCGAGCAGGATACCCTGGATCTTTTGGGTGTGGGCCGGATCCAAAGGAAGCCGCAGACCGTTAATATTCGGTTTGGAAGACATCAAGCTATAGGTGTTGCTTCATCAACGACTCATGGTCGTTTCCTGTTTAACCGGATTCCTGCGGAATACCAGGATCTCCATTATCCCTCTCAAATAGCCCCATCCGTAACCGGTGTGCAGGATCACAAAAGTATATACGATCTTAAAAATATCGGTTAACGAACCGCTTTGCCGGCCGGCTGCCACCAATGCGCCGATCCCGTAAACCAGTAATCCGGCCAGCCAGGCAAACCGGGCATACCAATGGAATAAGGATGTGATCCCTCCCAGGACCAGGAACAAAACAAAAAACAGCGGTATTAACTGCCGGATCGAAGTTACCGTCCGGTGCTTGACATTCACATACACCTTCCAGTAACCGTACTGATAATATTGTTTCCACAATTTCGGGAAAGAAGCCCTGACATAATATTTAAGCCGTGCTTTATTGGTTAACCAGATCTTATAGCCGGCGCGGATCACCCGGAAGTTGAATTCATCATCCTGGTTGCGGGTAAGCTCCTCATCAAACAAGCCGGTTTGGTTAAATACCGAACGTTTATAGACGCCGAATGCCACCGTGTCCACATAACCTTCTTTCAGCCCGGTTCGGAAATGAGCCGACCCGACGCCGAAAGGTGAAGACATCGCTTTTGCAATGACGGCTGACAATGGATTTTCATAAACATTATCCAGCAAACCGCCCACACAGCCCAGGGTCTCGTCTGCTTCAAAAACCTCGATGCAATGGGCTAAAAAACCAGGTTCGAGCGCTGCATGCCCACCCAGGATCATCACGTAATCACCGCCGGAATGCCGGATCCCCAGGTTTAAGGCAAACGGGGTGGTTTGCCGCTCATTGACCAAATACTTCACGTTTGCATTTTGTTCGGCCAAGGCGCCCACTATCCGGGGGGTCTCATCCGTGCTGCGGCCATCGCAAACCACCACTTCCAACAGATGATCCGGGTAATTCGATTGCAGTACCGATAATACGCATTCCCGGATATATTTTTCTTCATTCCGGCAAGGGATAACCACACTGATTGTAGGAAGTGTTGCCGGATCGGGGAGGCTCAATGATCTTGTTTTTTATAACGATGGATAAATGGATGCCGGCCGGTCGGTCGGTTCGCTAACCCAATGCCGGACACTGTTAACAAAGCTATACGATAAAAGTCAAAAACTTAGGAAAATACTATAATTTTACCGCGGGAATAAATGGTATTATGCCCTGGACCCATTATTCCGATGCAAGCATCGGGGAATTAGACCATTGCCTCTCGCCAGCCTTCGCCGTAGGTAGCAAGGCTACCGCAGGCAGGTCCGCCGTAGCTTGACGGAGGCGGAACAAAAATCTACCCCCTTTATCCGGAGCTTCGCCACAGGTATGAGATATCTTAAATCCTTCATCAAGTTTTTGATCCCCAAAAACTTCCGGCCCACCGTTCTAAAGATCTTTTACGCCATCAGAAGCCCACTATACCTGGGCAATACGGTCGAATGCCCTTGTTGCGGCGGACAATTCAACACTTTTCTTCCATTCACCGGCTATCACCACACCCGGAAAAATGCCCAATGCCCCCGGTGCGGTTCCCTGGAAAGGCACCGGCTGCTATGGTTGTTCCTGAAAAATAAAACCGACCTGTTCACCAAACCTGCCAAACTATTGCACTTTGCACCGGAACTTATCCTGCAAAAAAAATTGAGGACCATTCCCGGTATCAGTTATATCGGCACCGACATCGATTCTCCGCTGGCAGATGTGAAGATGGATATCCACCAGATCATTTATGAGGAAAAAACCATCGATGCAATTATCATTTACCATGTACTCGATCATGTAAAAGACGACCGGCTGGCGATGCGTGAAATGTACCGGGTGCTCAAACCGGGCGGTTGGGCGATCATCCAGTCGTCGGTGAATATGGAGCAGGCAACAACTTTTGAAGATCCGGCTGCCGTTACACCGAAAGACAAATTAAGGATCTACGGACAGGTCGACCTGGCGAGAAAATACGGCCGGGATTTTATCGACCGCCTGTCGGAAACGGGCTTCGAGGTACATGCCGAACAATATGGCCTGGAACTGGAACCCGCCGAAGTAGCTAAATACGGCGTGATCAGGGGTGAATACATCTTTTATTGCCTCAGAACCGACTAAGCCTGTTCCAAGGTTAGGCTGATCATACCCAAATCCAGATGGCAGATCGACACATCATATGGCCTGACAACAAGCAATTTGCTTTCACCATCATCGACGATACGGATAACAGCACCGTCGGGAATATCGGACCCGTATACCAACTTTTATCGGATCTCAATATCCGGACCACCAAAACGGTCTGGGTCAATCCACCCAGGGATCATTTTAAGGGGGGATGCCTGAGAGACCCGGATTACCTGAACATGATCATGGACCTGCAGGCCAAAGGCTTCGAGATCGGCCTGCATAATGTCGGCTCCGGGCCCTTCAACAGGAAGGAGATCCTGGAGGCTCTGTGGCTCTATTATAAGCTTATGGGGGAATATCCGGCCATGCATATCAACCACTCCCGGAATCCCGATAACCTGTACTGGGGGTATAAACGCTTTATGCCGCCCCTGCGATGGATGATGCAGTTGTTGAAAAGCCGGCGCATATTCACGGGCGAAAAGCCGGATTCGGATCATTTTTGGGGAGATTGGGCCAAGGAGCATATCCAATACATGCGCAATCATGTGTTTAACGGGATCAACACTCTCCGGTACGATCCTCGAATGCCTTACCAGGCCGGAAACAAACTGACCTACAGCAATTACTGGTTCAGCGCCTCTGACGGTCATACAGTAGCAGAATTCAATCGATTATTGCAACCCGGACATATAGACCGGTTGGAAAAAGAACGGGGTTGTTGTATTGTATACACTCATTTCGCTGAGGGCTTTGTCAGGGAAGGGAAGCTGGATGAACAGTTCGAACGGCAAATGAAGTACCTCGCTGACAAGAACGGATGGTTCGTGCCGGCTTCCGCAATACTCGATCACCTGCTGGCTGCTTCTTCCACGGAACGGCCGGCAAGTCCGCTTTACTTGTGGCATCTGGATTGGAAATGGATCCTGGAAAGGTGGGTTAAAAAGATCCGTTTCGGCCGCTAAGGGATTTATAAAAACCGGGCAGCTTTGGGATCAAATAACTTTGCGGTCACTCCATATTTCAAAATAAAAATAGGTACTTTGCAAGCAATTGGCACCCCACAAAATAATATTCGATGAATTTTAAAGATGAGGTTAATGTTACAGCTTTAGCCATTCGGCTGTATAATTATCTGAAAAGATATATTCTCCTGTATCTTGCCGCCATTATCATCGGCGTGTCATCAGGGTTGATCTCTCATTACCTGGAAACACCGATCTACAACACCTATTTTGTGGCCAACTCGACGCTGATCTCCAATTACCGGATGGTATACCTGATCAAGCATATCCAAAAACTCATCGAAACCACTAATTTATCCGCCTTATCCGCCGCACTTGGTATCAGTGAAGAAGATGCGAAAAGCCTTAAATACATCGAAGCCATCGTATTGGACGAGGAAAAAAGAGTGAGCCGGGAGGAGCTGGTATGGCCGGAATTCGAGATCAATTGTTTCCAGGTCAATCTAACCGTCGACGATCCCGGCAATATGGCGATATTAACCGACGGTATTATCGGGTATATCAACAAAAATGAATACTTAACGAAGTCGAGATCCACACGGGATAAAAGCTTGCGCAAGATCCTGGGCAGCCTCGACCGGCAGATCGGATTACAAGATAGCCTGCAGGCGGCTATGGTCAAAAAGCTACAAGAAAAATCCGGAACAGTGAACTATGTGGACGGCTATCCCAGGGGTGAGGCTAACAGTATTACCCGGTTGTTTACCGAACGCCAGCGGATCGAAGAGTTGCTGACATTTAACACGCCTATCAATATCATTAAACCGGTTACCATCCACGATCAACCTTCCCAAAGATGGTCGTTCCCGGTGATGGTCTATACCTTTGTATTTTTCGTATTGGCCATATTTGTCACCCTGTTTGCAGAAATTAAAAAGAAGGTAAAGGAAACGCAGGAATCCATGGCCTAGCCGCCGGAAAGGCTAATACTTCTTTTTCTTGGCCTTGGCTTTTTTGATGGAATCGATCTGTGCCTGGTTGGGGCCTTTATGCCGCCTGACTTTGGTATGGGTTTCCGTTTTCTGCTCTTCTGTCCGGTGGTCTCCGGGAGTGGTTTTGATCTCTTTGGCTTCTACGGATTCACCCTGGGTGATTTTGGTTACCTTGTTTTTTTGCATTTTTTGTTGCAGGCTGTCTTTTTTATTGACCGCAGAAACTTTTTCCCCTACAGCCGCTTTTTTGGGTTTCACAGGTTTGGCTATTTCCGGTGGGTCTTCCTGCGAGGATTGGGTTTGGGTAGACTGGCTATTGCAGGAAATCGAAAAAACAACAAGGAGGCCACTAATCCATAATAACGATCTTTTCATGCTTGATGGTTTGATTTTCGCTGGCAATCACCACATAGTAAACACCGGCCGGTAAAGCGTTTTTGTTGAAGCTCAATTGATTCCTACCGGATTTCACACTGGCTTTATAGAGATTCTTCACCAGCTTTCCCTGAACATCGACGATACTGATATCGAGCATGGTCCTTTCCTCGAGATCGAATTCCAGGTAGAACAGGTCGGCTACCGGATTAGGGAAGACCTTAACCGATCCACGGCCATCGGCAGCTTCATCGATACCCGGCATTACTTCGACGAGGATAAATTCATCAGCCACGGCAGAACCATAATTGTTATAGGCCGTCAGGAATACATGATAAGTACCTTTGGTCGGGAACACCCAGGTAGGATTTTCCTGGGAGGTGATGCTGCCATCTCCCATATCCCATTGATAGGATGTAGCGTTGGTGGATTGATTGGTAAAGGTTACCGTTAACGGAGCATTCCCGGACGTAATATTTTGGGTGAAGGCGGCATTCGGTCCCGATCCGGTTCCCTGGATCTCGGCGATCCATGCACTATACCGGTTTTGATCGGTTCCGTAACAGCCGGTAAACCAAATGGTGGGTTTTTCTTCATTATGTCTTCTTGAAATACCGCTATAATCACCCCACCGTTCATTCGGGCCGAACATCAGATCGACAAATCCTTCGCCGTCTTTCACCAAAACCGAATTGGACCAGTTCATATGATGATCGCAGTTGATCACCCGTGTTTCCGGAAAAATGGAAGCGCCGGTCGCTAAAAAGCCTATGATCACGGATTGATCTTCGGCGCTGGCGCTAAAAGATGCCACCGACGGAAAGGCATAGTCATAGCTGTTGGAACCGACCGTCGAAATAGCCAGGGATTGATCGGTAACATTTACCCGGCCATAAATGATACTGCTGTAACCGGAGTTGTCGTAATCACTGGAGAACACCAGGTGAACGATATCGTTGAGGTAAAAAGCGCTTTGGACCCGGCAATCCCCGTTATCCATTCCTGCTGCGGCACCCTTCTGTGCACCGTCGGCAGGTACTTCATACCGCTCCGGCGTTTCCAAAGCGATAACATCCAGTTGGGGATTATTGCCCATATCATTGGTCAATTCGTACAGATGTACCCATTTACCACCATTGTTGACATTACTAACGAGGTAAATGCCGGCCTGGAAGCCACCGTCCTGGCCCGGAGGAGCCGGTACGATATTGAAAGGAGGATCATCGAGCCCGTCCAATATGTTCGACCATACCTGGTAATTCATGGTATTACCGGCATAGATGGGATCTTTTTCGATCTGATAGATCACGGACTGGTTGAATCCAGCACCACCGTAGAACAAGTTGCCGGTGATAAATATTTCGTTCTCGGAATAACCGATATGCGGATAGTCGAGCCAGCTATTGTCATCGAGCGGGTTGCCTGTCAGGTCATACAACCACCAGCCATCCTGGGGATCGTTGGTTTGCGAGGTGGCAACGAGGACCTTCGAGTTATTCGGTCCGCTTCCGTGCAGGATCAGGTAAATAAAACGATCAGCTTCAGCGTCATAGAGCACTTTGGGATCGAAAAAATCATTGACGAGGCCTGATAAACTGCTAAAAAAATCGAAGTGCACTTCGCTGAACAACAGGGTGCCGTCTTCATCAAAGTAGGCAATGGAATTATTATCGACGCTTACAATGATCCCTCCGTTAGAGATGGCCATGGTATTATCCGGGGGTGTTCCATTAGCCATTTCATTACCCAGGAAATTTCTGCTGATATTCGGATCCTCGGTACGCTTGGAGCGGCCGGGTGAAAAATGTTTCGGATTGGCAGGATGGTACTGCTTGATGGCCTTCTTTTCTGCTTTGATCTTATAGTAGAGGTCGGGGTCCGGGCCTTCATGTTCGATCTCAAAATTCGCCAGGTTGCTCATCCACCGGGTGGCATTGGGATCATATTTGTATACGCCGGCCCTCGGAGCCTGCAAAATGCCCGTATGAGTGGTATTGACCGTTTTCTTTATGCCGGAAACATCACTGTCCGGGGTTGCGCTTTCTTGTGCAAAAGTTACCGGTGCGATCAGCAAAAAAACGATGGTCAGGTAATTCAATAACCGCTGTGAGGAAATACTTTTATACATGGAAATTTAGATTTTAATTTCTTGTGGAATGTAGTTCAAAGCCTAGGATAAAGATACGCATTTTTAGACAAACCGCCTCAAATGATCCGACAGATCCACTTGTGG
>JANQFB010000531.1 GCA_028278085.1 Chitinophagales bacterium | reverse complement strand
AATAGAAGAACTCCATTTGTGAACAGACATACATGGGCTGCTTGATTGTTCCTATAATATTTCTGGTAAAAAAACTTGCTTTTGTCTTAGAATACACTGTACATAAGGAATATCCACCCGGGCAATAATCACCATCATTTTCCGTTCAGTAATTACCTCGCTGCCCGCCGGGCTGATCCAGGCCCGCTCTTTTTCCGGAACCCAATTGTAGCTCGATGTCATTTCCCGTAACTGCTCTGTTGAGTATTACCTGTTTATCGGTTGCTCAACTATTATTTGCCCAATCTTCAGCCATCCTATTAACGACCTTTGGGGCGGAAAGAAAATTCGGCCCCGATACCCTGGTTGTGAACCTGGATCAGCTCCCGGATCGGAACCACTTTTTCCGGCAGATGGAGTTGAACGGTTCATCCCTGACCTACCTTTTTGTGGAAGATCCCTTATCGACGATCGATGATGTTCCCTTTCATAGATTCGATCATTTAACTACCCTGGTACTGGATGGTTCCGGGCAGGGCAGGCTTGGTCACTTACCTACTTTCTTTTACAAGCTACCGGACCTGGAAACACTAACACTCCGAAACCTGAGGGTACATCCGGAACTCATAACAAAAGTGAATGCCACCTATCCCTTTGCCACCTGGCCTGCCGTGGACATTGTTCCAGGCCGGAATTTCTATGCCAAAAAAGGGCAGGTCAATTCCTTGTTTATCCGGGAGGATCCCGGAGGGCTGACACGAAGGGGTGATAGCCTATATGTATCGGTACATCATGTTCACCGTGGATCTACCTGGGATTCCATCAACGAGCATCGTAATTCGATCGAAGTTGTTTACATGGAGGATCCCCGGACTACCGTTCCCTTGTTAACCTCACGCTATCTTCCGTCCATGCGATGGCTGGAGATCAGCGGTGAACCGGGTGAAGATACCATACTTTCCCTGCCGTTTTGGTTACCGCAAACGGATTATGCGGAAAAGATCCTGATCACAGGTGTTACCATTTCACAGTCATTACTTCGATGGGCGACCAAATTTCCGGATATCGTGGAATTCGGATCTGTGCGTACGATGGACCGGGAGGTCGTCAATGTGCTGATCCTGCAAAGTACCGACGGGACTTGTACGCGGTCGTTCGGAACAGATACTCTTTGCATTCATCGTCCGAAACAGCTCCGGGAGCTTGCTCATCAATATGGGCCAACCGTCGAAAGTATCTTTGTCGAAACCCCGCATTTCAATCGTGTGCCCTGGCATCGTTTTCCGCAATTGAAAATCGTGCAGGTCTATTCCCCTAAAATGGATACCCTTAGAGAAATACCGGCTTCTTTTTTAACTGAAGTTCCAATCCTTCAATTCTCGACATTTAAGGTAGACCTTTCTTATGAACTGGAACAACAACTTACCCAGGCCTATCCATTGCTGGGCATATCCCGGTATACTTTGAATATCTGGTGACCCTATTCAAAGCTCAGATGCCTGGTTCATCATGCTGTGGGGACTGATACCTGTTAGGCGGCCTCACCGGTGACGTAAGTCAGATCTTTCGTAACGAGCCATTTTTATAAATTTGCGGTTTACAACAAATTCATGTCCACACCGCAATATTCGAAATGGTATCACAGGCCCTGGGTTGCTGCTATGTTGGCTTTGGCGGGAACCCTGCTTTGTTTGATCCCACTGACGGAGGCGGGCTGGGTCAATTACGACGACCCTTCTTATGTCCTGGATAACCCCATGATCAAAGATCTCTCCAAAATAGGGGAGCTGTTTACGACCCTCGAGGTACAGGGCATCTATCACCCGCTGACCCTATTGTCTTTATCCATCGATTATGCAATTGCCGGTGCCGATCCTCTGTTGTTCCACTGGACGAACCTCATTTTGCACGGGATCAATGTTGTTTTCGTATTTCTTTTTACCCGGAAGCTTAGCCAAAAGCTATCCATTGCCTTTTTGACGGCCCTAATATTCGGGCTCCATCCGATGCACGTCGAATCGGTGGCCTGGATATCTTCCAGGAAGGATGTTTTGTACGGATTTTTCTTCCTGGGTGGTTTGGTCAGTTATCAGTTTTGGCTTGACCGGGATAGCGGCAAAAAAGCCGGGTTTTATATAATGACCCTGGCCCTGTTCATCCTGGCTTTATTGGCCAAACCAATGGCTATTGTATTTCCATTGCTCTTACTCCTGGTCGATTGGATGTACGGGCGCAGATGGGATCGTGGAGCGCTGCTCGAGAAGCTTCCATTTTTCGGTTTAAGCCTGGTTTTCGGGATTATCGGCATCCTGGCTCAGCAAGCCGGTGCGGCGATGGGCTCGATCGAGCGTTATCCGTTTCACATCACCGTATTAACCGGGATACATAACCTGGCCGTTTACCTCATCAAAGCATTTATACCTCACCATTTATCCGCCTTCCATCCATACCCGGCCTATATTCCGGATCAATTGCCATGGACCTATTATGCTTCCGTTGTCCCATGGTTATTGTTGATCGGTTTTTTCCTCTTTCTTTCCAAACATGCGAAGACGCTCCTTTTCGGCCTTGGCTTCGCGATCATTTGTCTGGGCCCGGTGCTACAGATCCTGCCCTTTGGCCGGGCGATCATAGCCGAAAGATATACCTATATCGCCTATATCGGCCTGGGTTATTTGTTGGGTTCCGGCTATGTATATCTCCGGGAACATTTACCGGGCAGCTTCTGGCCGGAAGCCCTCAAATGGCTGTTAGCCGGCTATTTGTTATGGATGGGAAATATGACTTTCCAGCGTTGTGATGTATGGTCGAACGGGGCGACTTTATGGTCGGACGTTATCGACAAATATCCTGACCATTATTTCGGCTACAACGGATTAGGAGAATACCTGAGTCGGGAAAAAAGGTACGACGAGGCGGTTACCGCTTTCAGCAAAAGCATCGACCTGGATCCTGATCATAGCGAGGTGTTCAACAACCGGGGAAGGTCTTTCCAGTTCCAGGGAAATTATGACTTTTCACTCATGGATTATGACAATGCCATCCGGCTGGCCCCTGATAATGATATTGCCTGGCTGAATCGTGGTATCTTAAAGTTTACGGCCTTCGGTGATACCGGTGCAATAGATGATCTGCATCAAGCCATTGTCTTAAACCCTGAAAATTCCAGGGCCTGGCTCAACCGGGGCGTCTTCCATGAACGATCCGGCCGCCCGCAATTAGCGGAGTCTGATTATTCCCGCGCGATCGAAACCGATCCGGAGAGTGGGGTGGCATTCAAATACCGCGGACTGATCCGCTTAACCTTAAATAACCCAAACGGGGCATTGGAAGATCTTAACCGGGCCCTTCGCCTAGAACCTTCCAACGGACAATATTATTACTGGCGTTCGCGGGCCAACCTTGCAGCGGGCAATCCACAGCAGGCGCTGGATGATGCGCACCTGGCAAAGGGCTATGGTTTTGCCGTAGAAAAAGCCTATCTTGAAAAGTTGGAAGCACTGATGAGAGAGCGAGAGTGACAGTGTGAGTGTGAGTGTGAGTGTGAGCAAGAGGGTTGATCCCTCACACTCTTGCTCAAACTCCCTCTCCCTCTCATTCTCCACTCTCATTCTCACTCTCTCAACTCCCAAACATATACCTGGTAAGGCCCTTTCGTGGTATAATTGGTGGCGGCATCGTCCCAAATATATTCCGTGGGACGGTCGTCGAATATATCGGCGACGCCGGTTAACCGGTAATGTTCCCTGATGTTGTCATACCAGTGCAATATCGTCCGGTCGGCATCCTTTTTGATCACCCAGGAAAGCGGGTGGTATACAGCTACCACGAATGCCGGCCAGTCCCTTTCGATATCGGCCATAAATTCCTGTTGACGGGCAGTTTGTTCGGGTGAGCCATCGACCAGGTAGGGTAGATACAGGTGCCTGGTGGGCGCTTTGAGATGGGTGTAAAAATATAGCTGCATTTCGCCGCCATATACCAATAAGCGGTCGCCGGGTTGCGCTTTTT
>JANQFB010000521.1 GCA_028278085.1 Chitinophagales bacterium | reverse complement strand
TCTTTCATGGCCTCCTGGACTTCCTCCCAGGTCATCCAGTTGATCTTTTCAGCTTCCGTTTCCTCCGCAGGCTTTATCGCTGATCCCGCCGCAATAAGGATCACCGCTGCCGCGATAATAAGGTCCAGGAATAATATCTTTTTCATGCTTATTTGATTTTTATCTTTAAGAACAACTTCTATAATACAAATATTGTTCCCAAATGACAAAATTAGGGATAATACTGCTTCGACCGTAAAATATCGGTTAAAAATTAAACGATAAGGGGGCTGCCCACGATTGAGCACCCTAGTCTTTCCGTCATGCCAGGTATTGGTAACAGGTCGTAAACTTACCCATGCCGGAGGTGGCTTTTAAGGTTCTGTGGAACTAATAAACCGCAATTTTTTGGTAGCGGATATCGCTACCGGCCCGGAAGGTCAATACATATAATCCGCTGCTCAAGCCAGGAATCAGCGCTCCCTGGTAATCGCCGGGTATTTGCTTGCCTGTGGATAGCTGCCACATAAGCCGGCCACTGAGGTCAGTTATGGATATGGTGACATCAGCAACTTCGGTTAGGTGGTATTGATAATTCAAACGGTCTTTAACCGGATTGGGGTAAACAGCAAGCTTCAGCGGCTCCTGGTGACCGAAAACTCCACTGGCAACTTTTGGGGAAATCGTTACGCTATGTGTATAGGTCAGGTCGCCTGCGTCGGTAAAATCGTTATCCGCTGAAACGGCAGCAGTATAAAAAGTAACCGGTCCCTGAATGGTGTCAGGGGCTTTCCACCGGAAATGCCATTGTCCGAGGCCTGTGGCTACCGGATCAGTGCCTTCATAGCGATAGGTTACATAGTTTTTCCCGGTGAATTGCTGCGTGCCTTCCATCAGTTGGGTACGCTGGGGGTCTGTTAACATAATAGTACCGGCGCTTTGCGATCCCATTTCATCGACGGCCACAAATTCAAAACCGAATCTTTCTATACCGGTTTGTTGTATCGAAATGGTAATATCATAGGTTTTCCCTGCTTCATAGGTTTGCTGTGGATCTTCAAAATCCAGGGTCAGGATCCCCGGGCCGCTGTTCAAATCATGATCGCTGTGGCAACCGCTTTTGGCGCAGGTTTGTTCTCCGGGAGCCCCGGTATGGCCTTCGGGCGCTCCGGTGGAGCGATCACCACCCGAAAATGCGATCAGGATCATATAGGTACAGATCAACAGGCCGGATAAGGTAATTATGGTGAGTTTTTTCATCGCTGATAGTATTTATCCTATAAATATATTGTGATTTTTTGGAATAGTCAAGATTTCCCCTAAGCCAGGCGCTCATTATCTGGTCAGTACGATATAATCATTGAGCAATTGATTCAAAAACCCGGTCTTATCTTCGGGGATATCAGCTAATTCAAGTTTAGCGGCGATCTTGCCGACTAATTGGTCCAGGGCTTCCCGGTGGGCGGCGTTGGGATGTTTTTTTACTCGTTCCAATACTTTTTTGACCAGTAACATATCTTTTTCCCGGAACTGCCGGGCGCCGGGATATTTGATCTCGTAATTGTCAAGAGTGTTGATCTTACGGATGTCGCGGAGATTCAATTCCAGGTCGGGCCTGATCCGGATAACCGTCGTATCTGACAATAAACCACCCAAGCGTTGCCTTTTTTCGGTCGATGAGATCAAAAATGCTCCCAGGGCGCCCAGGGTCAACCCGATATCGATGAGGCGGAAGACCCAACGGATGAGATAATCAACTACCACCGGCTCCTTGCCATGGATATTGGCGACTTTTATGCCCATGGCTTGTTTTCCCCAACTCTGTCCGTTCGACAAAGACTCGGAAACCGGCATATAACCGATGATCAACGGCAACAAGACAAAATACATGAAATACTGAAGGCTTTCGCTGCCGATCATACTGTTGTAAAGGATCAGCAGCATAAACGCCCCGCCATATACGATCATCGCGTCGATCAAAAAAGCCAATACACGATCCCTCAGCGACGCCAGCTCATATTGGATCACTACTTTCTGAGTGGTTGTTATATTGATGGTCGGCATGTTGTTTTTCGGCGGTCGGATCACTGTATCCGGGATGGTCCGGGGCAAATATCAGCCGTCATTTATTTGACTTAAAAATAATTAAATTTACTGCTAGTGCGCTGTCAATGCCCGGTTGCCGGGTGATCTTTGGCATCTTTTTCCAGCTATGCGAGAAACCGGATTCATCGAACAAAATGCGGAGAAGTGGGCTCATTTCGAAAAGATCTTACAACAGGAAAAAAAGGATCCGGAGGAACTCAGCCGCCTATTTATCGAAATTACGGACGACCTCTCCTATGCCCGGACATTTTATCCCAACCGATCGGTAAGGGTATACCTGAATAACCTGGCACAAAAGGTCTTTTATAACCTTTACCGGAATAAAAGGGAAAAGACCAACCGGTTTTTCCTGTTCTGGCTGGAAGAATTGCCGCTCCTGGTCTATCAATCCCGGCAGGCCTTTTTGCTTTCCTTTTTGATCTTTAGCCTGGCTGTCGGCATAGGTGTTTTGTCAAGCGCCCAGGACCCTGAATTCCCAAGAGTTGTACTGGGCGACGCTTATGTCGATGCGACCCTGGGAAATATCGAAAAAGGAGATCCGATGGCTATTTATAAACAAGGTAAGGAGATGGATGTTTTCATGGGGATCACACTCAACAATCTCATGGTTGCTTTCCGGACTTTCATCCTGGGGGTTTTATTTGCTGTCGGTACGGCCGGGATCCTGCTTTACAATGGCATCATGATCGGTTCTTTTCAATTTTTTTTCTATGATCAAGGCTTGTTCCGGGAATCGTTTTTAACCATCTGGATGCATGGAACACTGGAGATCTCGGCTATCATCATTGCCGGAGCCGCTGGCTTAACCCTTGGTAAAGGGCTGCTTTTCCCGGGATCGTTTTCCCGCATGCAGGCATTCCGGCTATCAGCCCGGCAGGGGTTGAAGATCATGTTGGGCGTTACCCCTGTTTTTATCCTGGCAGCTTTTATCGAAGGTTTCCTGACCAGGTATACCGCTGCTCATGACCTGCTGCAACTGGCTGTAATCGGCAGTTCCCTTTTATTTGTGCTGACCTATTTTGTCTGGTATCCCTGGCGCATTTCCCAAAGAAAGGTCCCGGCTCAGCTCAACCTTTCCGCCCCGGTAAGTGCTCCTATCGACCTCAACACCATCAAAACCACGGGCGAACTGTTCGCCGATACTTTCAAACTCTATCGCATCCACTTCGGATGGCTCCTTTCGTTTGCATTGGGATCAGCCCTGGTACATGGCATGGTCCTGGCTTTCATGCTTTTTTCAGGAGCCCTTGAAGCTATCGATCTTCAGGGATTCGAGCGCTTATCTTTCTTCCGGCTATTCGACTTCCAGCATAGCCCGGTTTTGTTCCTCCTTAATATCGTATCCACTTCAGCCCTGGCAGTGATCGTATTTGCTTTGGTGAAACATGCGGACACACCCCTGACCTTTGTGAAATCCCTGGCTGGAACGATCAAAGGCATGATCCCCCGGACCTATTGGCCTT
>JANQFB010000518.1 GCA_028278085.1 Chitinophagales bacterium | reverse complement strand
CGATGAGGAAGCCTTCACAGTGGCCGTTGTCATCGCTGCTGTCTGATCCGCTATCGCTGCTTCCCGAGTGGCTTCCACTACTTCCGCTGCTGCCGGAATGGCTTCCGCTTCCGCTTCCACTGCCACTATGGCTGCCGCTATGTCCGGAATGATCATTGCTGCTAGCAGAATGACTAGCGCTGCTGGCACTACTGGTAGTACTTTTGGGACAATGTTCGACGCATACCACATCGAAGGAAAGTTCGAGAGAGTCCGGTTGTGTAAGGATAATGCTATCCATGCTAACACAGTCGTTGGCATCTGTAACCTGGATGGTATATACACCCGCTGTCAGGCCGGAAATGCTATCCCCGGTATCGCCTGTGTTCCATAGCAATGTATAGGGAGGACATCCGCCGCTGATACCGGTCACATAGGCGTTTCCATCCGATGCACCGAAGCAACTGATGTTGAAACCACAATTGAAGGTATCGCTGGCAAGGTTGATCACCACTGGGTCAGGTTGGGTAAGCGTTATGGAATCCACTGCATCACAGCCGGTAGTGTCGGTAACCGTCAATACATAGGTGCCGGCCGTTAATCCGCTTATCGTAGCATCCGTAGCACCGGTATTCCAGGATAACGAGTAGGGAGGCACACCGCCAAACGGCCCGCTGACATTGATCTCGCCGTCTGCAAAACCATGGCAACTGATGTTAAAACCGCAATTGAAGGTATCGCTGCTCAGCCCGAAGAACAGGGAATCCGGCTGGCTAAGTTCAACCGTATCCATGTCCATGCAACCCTGCGCATCGGTAAGCTTGACCGTATAGGTTCCGGCGGTAACACCGGATACCATAGCTCCCGTAGCGCCATTCGACCAACTGAAAGCAAATGGTGGTACACCGTCGAGGGCTGATGCGCTAAGGGTACCGTCACTGAATCCGAAACAGGAAATATCCGTTCCCGTAGCTTCCACGGTACAAACCGGACACTCGATAAAGGTGATCTGTAAGAGGTCTGAAGTGTCGGAACAACCGGAATTGTTGCTGATCACCAGGCGGTAAAATCCGCTTTGGGTGATCACCACATCCTGTGTATTCGCGATCGGGGTGATGGTGTTGTTAACTGTGTCAATTTCGATCCACTCATAGAAATCGAATCCCGAAGGCCCGGGAACGGTCAAGGGGGCTAGCGTATCACAGAACTCGTAGCAGCCCGATAGCACACAACCGATATCCGGCAAGGGTGAAAACTCAATGCTGGAACTGCTTTGGCAGCCGAAGCCATTGGTTGCCGTTACGGTATAAACACCCGGAAGCACCCGGACGATCTGGGGTCCGACCTGACCGGTATTCCACTCGTAGGTTACACCCGGTTCGGGGTTGGCTACGGTCAGTGTAAAGGGTGAACCCGTTGCGCATAACGGTGGTTTTTGAGAGGAAGCGATCACTGGCACCGCGGGCAGAGGATTCACGATTACCGGATAAACATCAGAAGTATCCGTACAACCGGTAACAAGGTCTGTTTCGATAAGCCTGTAATCGCCAGAATTGGCTACCATAGCAGGATCTATAGAGAGAACCGCGCCACTTCCTGCTCCAACAAAACCGTTTCCGGTCGGGATGTCGTCGAATTCCCAGGAATAGGAGCTGGCGCCCGATAATCCTGCCGACAATAAAATGATCTCCTCTTCACAATAGGTTTGATCTCCGCTGATCGTCGGAACGGGTAATGGATTGACGATTACTTCAACTGCTGCAGTGGTATAACTACACCCATTGGCAAGGGTCACCGTAACGGTGAAGGTCCCGGATTGGGTAACCACTATGGAAGACGCAGCCGCTCCACACGACCATTCATAACTGACAGCAGCAGGAGCCGTTAAAGTAACCGACCCTCCTTCGCAGAACTCAGTAGGACCGGATGCCACAATGGGCTCTTCGGTAACGTCGAATACTTCGATGGCGAATGGTGCTGATGTTGCGCTGCATCCGGTGATCAGATCCGTCAGGGTTACGCGGTAATTACCGGATTGGGCGCTTCCCGTTGCCAGCAATTGGAATACGGGATCATCCGACCCTACCGTATCATAAACGCTATTAACAGGAATATCATCGAATTCCCAAACGTAGCTAAAACCACCGGCCGGGGCATTCAACTCGATCAGTTCGCCCGGACAGTAAGTATTATCTCCTGTTACGGTAGCCACGGGTTCCGGATGGAAGGTAACTTCCACTGCCGGCGTTGTAAATGTACAGCCGTTAGCTCCGGTAACCGTTACCGAATAGCTGCCGCTTGTTGAAACAATGATCGATGAAGTTACCTCACCGGTTGACCAGGAATACGATATACCGGCCGGACCAAACAAGGTATCGGTGGCACCTCCGCAGAAGGTCAGGGGTCCAACATAACTAATGGTATCGGCCTGTATCGGAAGCACGTCGATCATCATTGTTGTATCGGACATACATCCCAGCGTATCCGTTACCGTCAGGGTAACTTCGAATGATCCCGCGGTATTATAAGTATAGGTCGGATCTTCATCATTGGATGTGGCTGTGCCGTCATTGAAGAAATCCCATTCCCAGGCGATGATCTGGCCGGAAGAGTTATCAGTAAAATCGACCGGAACACCCGTACAAACCGGCGTATTGAAGCTGAAGTCGGCCTGCGGTGGTTCCGGTACAACAATCCCCCGTGTAATTTCACAACTATCATTGGCAGCAGAGCTGATCACTCTTAAAGTAATGGTGTGGGCGCCCGGCGTGAAGTTGACCACCGGATCCTGAACTGTCTCATCGGGGGTGGTGCTGCCGTCGAAAAACCACTTATAACCATCGATTACATTAGTACCGATAAAATTGGAATTGTCAAAAAGTTCCGTTTGTACGGTATCACCGCTGCAACTGAATTCGACGAAGAAATCAGCCACCAGCGGAACGGTAACGAATTTAGTCGCTTGGAGGACACAGACTCCTCCTGGTACCGAATCATTGGGCACTGAAACAAATAATCTTACTATAAAAATACCTGGCGATCCATAGGTATGGGTGACCATACTTGTGGAGCCGGCGCTACTGCCATCCCCGAAGAACCAACCGACGACCGTCGAATTGGCTGAACTGGCATCGGTAAATTTCACCTGACCACATGATCCGATGAGCTCGAAGGTGAAGTCGGCGAAAGAACCGGCTTCCGGAAAACAGGGTACGCCGATGGTATCATCGTTACAAGTATCTTGCGTAACGATTACCGTATTGGATACATCCACACAACCGAATTCGTTCGTTACTTCGACAAAGTAACTGCCGGGCGCAGTAACCGTTTCGACGTCAGTTGTGTTGCCAGAGGGACTCCACGAAAAAGTATAGTTCGGACCATTGATCGCCGTCAGATCGAAGTTGATCACATCATCATGGCAGAAGAACAGGTTGTCTGACGGGAATATCGCCGCTACAGGTAAGGGCTTGATATCGATGGTTTCCGATCCGGTATTTTCACAACCGTTGGCATCGATTACCGTCAAAACAACCACGTAGGTTCCGGAAGAATCATAGGAATGGAAGGGATTGGGTCCCGATCCGGTATTTCCGTCCCCGAAGTCCCAATCGAAGCTAACACCCGAAGGACCGTTAAACTGGAATACTTCATCCACACAGATCGAATCCGGGAAACTGAAGCTGGCATCCGGTAAGCCGTTGATCGTTACGGTGAAATCCACCGTGGTATCTTTACAGATCGAAGTCACGTCCAGCACAATATCCGCCATGGTTGGAGTGGATAGATTGGTATTCCATTGAACCGTGATCTCATCACTTTCAGGACTGATATTGATAATATTGCCCGCATTGGCAGGATCTACCGACCAGGTATAGGTGGCGCCCGGGATCACAGGTTCCGAAAAGCTGTAGATACTCTGGTCGCCTACACAAACATTGTTATTCCCGCCTATGTTCGGTGTAGAGGCCCCGACTGGCGCCGGTTCTACGATAACTGCGGCGACAGACGATCCTACACATCCGAAGGCGTTGGTAACACTAAGGTTGACAATAAACGGCCCGGAAGTATTGTAGGTATGTGTAGGATTCTGCTGGTTCGACATACCACCGTCGCCGAATGACCAGCTATAGCTGCTTGCCGTAGAGGTGGAGAAGGGTATGGATGCTCCCTGGCAGACCAGGACGGGGAAATTGATATCCGGGTCCGGGTTGGCCCTGATGATGACCGCTAAGGTATCCGCAACGGTATCGGTACAGAGCGTGCCTGTCAAAATAACTTGCGCCGAGGTATCAGTCGGGCTGTTGGTAAACCATAAAATATCGACATTATTACCGCCATTGGCCGAAGTGATCGCTCCCAGGTTCGGTGGATTCACAGACCACAGGTAACTGGCGTTCGGATCCAGAACGGCGCTGTAGTTCTCCGTAGTATTGGAACAAACGCTGGTATTGCCGGCGATGGTTGGTGTTGCCGGCGGTGTAAAGGCATTGACCGCCAAAGATACCGTATCGGAGGGGCAGAAGGGTGCATCTGCCAGGCTTTGTACCACGGAAATGCTGTAGGATGGGCCGGCGCCCCAGGTCACTTCGATCACAGGGCCTGTAGAAGGACTGACCGGTGTACCGCCGCTAATGATCCAGGTAAAGCTGGGATTGGGCGTCGTAGGTGAGGTACTATAGGTGTGCGTGCTGTTCGGGCAAACCAGTACATTGCCGGCAATATTGGCAGGCGCCGGTGGCGCTCCGATCACATTTACAGTAACGGAAGCAGTGTTATTACAGAAGTTCCCGCTGCTCGGACTACCGATAACCGTATAGGTTCCCGTGCCGGCGCTCCAGTCATAGGTATCGAATACAGGGCTGTTAACTTGTATATTGCTTAGTGTAGCGCCCCCGGGTGTAATGACCGTCCAATCGGCATTGACCGGACCACCAGGAACCGCTTCCGCCGTAAATGGAGAACCGGTATTCGGCACGCCTTCACAAAGTTCACCGGGCCCCCCGATGGCAAAGTTCGGTACGACTTCAACCTCTAGTTCTCCGGTTCCGCTGCATCCGAGAAAATCATTGTCATAGTTGACGGTGATGGTGTGAATACCGGTCTGACCGAACCAACCGATCTCGATCTCATGTGTTCCCTGGCCGCCCGGGAAGATGGTACCGGATGGTTGAACCGACCAGGAATAGGTCGTACCGGGAACTTTAGGAACGGAATAGATCTTTCGTAAGCCGTGGCAGACTTCTACCGGCCCGCTGATATTGGCATTGTTGGGAAGTATCGGGATCACCACAGTGGTCGGTTGCGTACATAAGCCCGGGCAGGTAGCGCCATCCAGGGTGATCGTCCCGGGTCCGTCGGCTCCATCGCCCCATTGGATCCCGATCGAATCGCTGTCGAAGGGAGCGTTGGGGAAAATGATCGTCCCTCCGGTAACCGTCCAGTTGAATGGAGAGCAGTTACTCGTGGTATAATAAAATGAAATATCTCCCTCACATACGGTCGAGACACATTCGATCACCGGTCCCGGCAGTGCATTGACCCTGACCACAACAGAAGCGGTATCGGCCGCACCACATTCATTGGTCACGATCAGGGAGGCTGTATAAATGCCGCCGATATCATAAGCATGAACAGGATTTTCCTGTAAGGAAGTAAAGGCATCGCCAAAATCCCATAAAATTTCGAAACCACCTGCACCTAAGGAATCGATGGTTGAGGTATTAAAAAAGTTCAAAGGCTGCTCCAGGCAGAGTTCAATGGTATCGTTCACCGGAGCCGGAATAGTGGTAAAGGAAGCTTCCGGTATACTGGCTGCAGGACTGACCACGATCGTGCCATCGCCGGTATCGCCATGCCAGCCATCGACCTGAATATAATAAACCGTGCCCGGATCCAGACCGCAATAGGTAATTCTTGATCCCAGGTTATTGCCACCGTCATCATTAGCTGCTAACAGGTTATACGTGGAAAAGTCGAAGCAATCATCGACTTCGTATAATGCGGCCTGGGTATTGAATCCTTCCGTTTCAATAATGACGCCTCCGGCAGGAGGGGCAGTGAAAGAAAACCAAACGGTATTATCCAATGCAGGTTCTATAGGAGGTAGTCCCGGTTGCTGATATACGTTGGCAGGGATCGGCACATCACACCATCCATCCTGGGAATCACAAGGGTCTGGCCCGCTACCAATGCCGGGTGTTGGTTCTCCCTTTTGAAAAGTGGCACATTCATTGGAAAAGGCAGTCGGCAGATTAAGGATCACTGTCTCCGCATTACAGGCATCGTCATTGGCAGGCTGGGTAAAACAGGTACCGAAAATGCAGAGGTCGAAACTGCCTGCCGAAGAATCGCCGGGAAGCCATAACCGTACCAGGTAATCATTACCTACCATAAGCGGGCCGGCTATGTCGGAGTAGTCCGGTGTGGAAGCTTCATCACACCTGACTTCGATCAGTCCAAAACAACTTCCATCATATATGGCCATCCCTACGGCGTTTGCTCCATTGATATTATCGAATTTCAGTTGGACAAAATTGGTAAGGGCTGTAAAGGCAACCCAAACGTCATCATTGTTATCCGTTGATGTACATACAGGTGGAGGTACGGATTGAGTGGCAGTTGTGGTCGAAATATGGAAGGTTGTTGCAAAACAGGAATCTTCTTCAACAGCCTGGTTCAATTTCGGAGCATCGAAACATTCATCCATTTGAAAGCAGCCGAAAGTATGAAAACCGTAACCTGATATATCGTTGTTGGGAAATAGATCCCATTCCGATCCGAGGGTGATGAAACCACAATCATCAATTCCGCTGGGCGGTACAGGCGGATTAACGGTAATTCCCTCAAATACGGTAAATTTTCTCCTTAATGTTGCATTGACGGTTGTCAATCCGAATAAGCCTTTCCAACTGGTACCCGGATCATCGCCCACAACGCCAAAAATATCCACGATATTTCCGGTACAAACATTCGTGAGCACCAGCGCGTCATCGCCACTATGTGTTACCGAACCGGTAACCAGGTCGGCGGAACCGGAAAAAGAAGAACCGGGATGACACATCACGAAAACATCATTGGAGGCAATTGTTCCGGATAAGTTAATGGTGAAAGTAGGGGTGGTGGAACCGTTATGAAAGGCTTCGTATTTATAACAGTTGAGGTTGATAGCCGTTCCGGTACCGTTAAAGATCTCGATACATTTTTCATTACCGCTCCCTTCCATATATTCCGAAAAGAAAAGCTCGTTGGGGCAGGGAATGATGGGTTTGGCCGGTGCATCGGGCTCACAATTCGGCAGATTCATGGTATGGCTGCCAAGGCCCGTGATATCATTATTGGGTAAACCCGTCCATTCCGCGGCAAGCGTGCTGAAACCGGGCCCGGGAATAGTACCGGAAGTAACGGAACTGTTCCTGACCAACGTCCGGTTGGCAGTACCGAGGCCGGGGGCCGTCCACTGGGAACCCGGGTCTTCCCCGATCACACCGAATACATCTATATAAGAAGCTGTTGATTTTTTGAAAATACCCAATGCATCGTCACCATTATGGTTAATGGAAGACTCCGTGGCTACGAGTCCGCCGTAAAGAGCATGACTGGGATGGGCTAAAACGAGGGTTTGACCATGGGCCAGGGTACCGGACAGGCAAACAAAAAACGAAGGCCCCTGGGAGAGCATCCGCCCGTTATGAAAGGCATGATACTCATAGTCGGTGAGGTCGATGGTACTACCGGTACCATTATAGATTTCAATGTATTTGTTGAAACTGCTTCCCTCGACATATTGGGAAAAAATCAGGTCAGTCGCACATTGACCGAATGCGCCAAATCCATGGCATAACAAGATCATCGCGACGACAAGCGTAGCTTTTGTGGTTTTCATAATTGAAAATTTACTGGGTGAACAATAATACCATTGAAACAAAAATAAATCTTATGCATGAACAATCAAATGGTTGGGTCTATTATTAACTAAAATTTAATATTCAATATTCTTTCAATAGACTTAAAGTCAATAACTTACATTGACTTTAAGATAAAAAAGCGGAAAAAAGACCGGGGAAAAGTGCCCGTTGTTTTAAAACCCCTGCCGGAATTGCACCGGCAGGGGT
>JANQFB010000448.1 GCA_028278085.1 Chitinophagales bacterium | reverse complement strand
CCCTCGGATTGGAGGTGGTCGACCCGGTTGCCGGGGCATCCTATCAATGGTATGAAGAAACCACCGCCCTGACCGGAGAAACCGATACCGTACTGCAGCTATTTCCCCCGGTAAATGCCAATTACCTGGTGGAGATGATCGATCAAAACGGTTGCCGGACCTTTTCTGATCCCATCTTTGTCCAGGTTTCTTCCATGGAGGAAACAGTCCGGAACAAGGGGCTAAGGGTGATGCCGAATCCTGTACTGACCGATTTCCGTATCGAATGGCCGGCCGGCCAGGCGGTCAAATATGAAATTTACGCGATCGACGGTGCGTTGAAACTGACCGGTCGCCAGGAAAGCAGGGTGGATATCAGCCAACTGCAGCCCGGGCTATATTATATGAAAATTACCAATGGTGATCGCATTTGGGTCGCAAAAGTAGTGAAGCAGTAATGGCCAGGGTTAAGATCGACTTACCCGAAAAATTTGATTTTACCACTACCATACCGGTCAGGATCGGAGACGTGAACTATGGCGGGCATTTGGGTAACGATGCGGTGTTATCGATCATGCACGAAGCCAGGATCCGGATGTTAGCCGCTCACAAACTGACCGAACTCGATATCGGCGGGGCAAGTATCATCATGGCCGATACGGCGATCGTTTACAGATCAGAAGGCTTTTACGGAGATGAGTTGGCTATCGATGTAGCGGTAACATCATTTTCGTCGGCCGGCTTCGATATGGTTTACCGGATAACCAAACCACCTGGTGGGAAAGAAGTAGCGATCGGTAAAACGGGCATTGTCTGCTTTGATTACGATAACCGGAAAGTGGTTCCCGTACCTGCCGGTTTCAAACAATTGTTTGTGAGGTAAGATTACAAATTTGTGTTAAAATTGACATGATCCTATGTTAAAACTATGTCAGAATTGACGCAGATTTGAGCGTTCAATCACACAGTAATCACAAATAAGCGGTTAATTTCCAGGGTTGTAAACTTTTTCCCCAGGCCTTTTGTTTAAAAAATAGCTAATTTAGTTATTAAATTCCCTGCCATGTTCACGCCCGAGCGAATCTTCAAAGGTATTGGCATAGCCGTGTTTGCCGGTTTCTTTGTCCTTGCTTTAGTATATTTTTCATCCGATCAGCAACTCCGTCCGGCCAAGGTGAAGATCCAACCCGCCTATCCTGAAAACCCTTACCAGGCAGCATTGCTACAATATCGAAAAAGAGTCGATCCGAATACGGGCGGGATCCCTGCCGGAGCGCTTTGGAAAATTGCCAAACAACTGAATACTTCATCAGGAACAGCTTCTAGGAAAAGGCCTGATAATGATGGGGATTGGATGGCGGTTGATGATTTCTTTCAATCCATCGCCATTACCCGCCTGACCTATGATCCCAACAACACCCAGGTATTTTACTTTTGCACGGGTGAAGCGACTTTCAATGCGGATGTATCCCGCGGAGCCGGTATCTGGCGATCCGAAGATGGCGGCGATCAATGGGAACAACTGACCTCAACCGCCAACGATTCATTTGTGTTTTGCTACGATATGCTGGTACATCCCCAAACCTCCGATATTTACATCGGCACCCGTGATATTACCCCCTTTGGCACCAAAGGCGGCTTATACCGCTCCAGCGATGGGGGCGATAGTTGGGAAAAAGTCTTTGGCCAGGAAAACTATATCATTACCGATATTGAAGTTACGGCAGGCGGAGGCATATTTATCGGCAGCTATGGCGATGGGATCTATTATTCCGAAACCGGGGATACCGGAACTTTTGACCTGATGAATAATGGCATTACATCCGGAGGGTCGATCTCCAGGATCGAGATCGCCACGGCCCCTTCTAACGACAGTGTGGTTTACGCCATTCCGGCACAATCCAGTACGGGCGAGATCGAGGGTATTTACCGGAGTGTGGATAAAGGTCAAACCTGGAATGCTACCAATACGCCCGACAGCAATCTGAGCCTGGCAAGGTACCAGGCATGGTATGACCTGATCCTGAAAGTGGATCCAAACGATGAAGCGATGGTTGTGGCCGGAGGCTTACATATCTGGCGAACACCCGACGGCGGCGATACCTGGCAGCAATTGTCACATGGTAAGCGGGATTCTGCCCCGGAAAAATATGTTCACGTCGATCAGCATGAGATCGTTTTTCACACGTCCGATACCTTGTATTTTGGAAATGACGGGGGCATCTATATGAGCCAGAATTTCCTGGATGCCGATCCCGATATCAAACCCAAAAACGATAATTACAACGTTACCCAATATTATACTGCGGCGATCCATCCCGATTCCGGGAGTCCTATTATTATCGGCGGAACACAAGACAATGGCAGCGGCATTTCCACCCATGCAGGGATCAGCGCATTTGAAAGGTTATCGGGCGCCGACGGTTCCTACTGTGAGATCGATCATCAAACCGGTAAATATTATTATACCACCACGCAGTATAAAAGAATGTATCGCCGCGATGAGCCCTATGGAGATGTATCCGATACGATCACCAATCCATACCTGGACAACGAATTCTTTTCGTTTATCAATCCTATTGCCATGGATGCAAGCGACCCTGAGATCATTTACCAGGCCAGTGAGCGTGGTTTATGGCGATTGCCCAATGCCTCGATGGCCCGTGATTCCGATTGGGTCCTGGCCACCCGGATCAATACGGGTGTGATCACAGCTATTGGCACGTCC
>JANQFB010000452.1 GCA_028278085.1 Chitinophagales bacterium | reverse complement strand
GTTACCGCCCGATCCGGACCTGGGACCCGATACTTCCATATGCCTGGGCGATTCGATATTTATCGGTGTAGTGGATGCCGGGCATACCTATTCCTGGTCACCGGGAGCTACCCTGAGCGACTCTACCATTTCCAGGCCCAAAGCATCTCCGGCCACGGGTACTACTTATATCCTGACAGTTGACAATGGCTTCTGCCCGGGTAAAGACACCATTATTGTCGATGTATCCAATATACTGATCCAGGCTGACTTCACCACCGATACGACCAGCGGCTGCGCCCCGCTTGCGGTGACCTTTACCAATAACAGCAATACAACGCCCAACACCCAGTTTTTCTGGGATTTCGGCGATCAAACCACTTCGACCGACCAGAATCCCCTGCCACATGTGTACAGCCAGGGGGGATTTTTCGAAGTCCGGTTGATCATTTCGGATTCTACCAGTTGCAACCTTGCCGACACGGCCTATGCCAATATCACAGTGATCGCCGATTCCACCTATGCCTTAACCGATACCTTTATCTGCAAAGGAGATGTGATACAGATCGGCATACCACCCGATCCCTTCCTGACCTATCACTGGTCGCCATTTATCCATTTGAGCGACTCCGACATCGCCAATCCCATAGCCAACCCGGATACCACACGGACCTATACCCTGATCATTTCCAATGGGGTTTGTTCCGATACCCTGGACCAGGAAATATTTGTCGGGCCGCCTTTGGTATTCGACCTGGGCCCTGATTCCACCATTTGTGAAGATACACCGCCGATCGTGATCGGTATTCTCGACGAAGGTTTCCAATATCAATGGAGACCCTCGGCAGGACTGGATAACGATACCATATCGAGCCCGCTGGCTGCGCCCTCTCAAACCACCACTTATATCCTCCATGTGGACAATGGTTTTTGTGAAAAAGAGGACACCATAACCATCATCATCAATGATTTCGAAAGCGAAGCCGGCCCGCCGGTAACCGTTTGTCGCGGCGACAGTGCTATGATCGGTGATCCTGACCAGGGCTGGATCTATAGCTGGAGCCCGGTTGGAGGACTGAGCAATCCCAATATCGCCCAGCCCAATGCCAGCCCGGATTCCACCACTGCTTATATCCTGACGGTTTCCGACGGTTATTGCCCGAAGCTGGACACGGTCGAGGTGATGGTGATCCGGCAAACCAAAACCACCAATCCCGATGTACTGATCTGTAAAGACCTGGGAGAACAGATCGGCATCCCTTCCAGCAGCGGGTTTACCTACGACTGGAGTCCCGCCTACGGATTGAGCGATCCGTCGGCCTCCGATCCGGTGGCGACCCCTGACACCACCACCACCTATACCCTGCTGATCACCAATACGCAATGTACCGATACCCTGGTGCAGCTAGTTGAAGTCGGGCCGGATATCGGGTTGAACATGGACAATACCGAAACGACCTGTAAAGACCTCAGCGTTAAGATCGGTGTTACCGATGAAGGATATATCTACCGCTGGAGCCCGGCAACAGGATTGAGCGATACGACCGTGTCCGACCCAATCGCCTCACCGGATACGACCACCCGTTATATTCTTACGGTGGATAACACTTATTGTGTTAAAAAAGATACGGTGATCGTTGAAGTAAATGAAGTCGAACTGGATGCCGATTTTGAAGCAGCCATCGAGATATCCTGCGAAAAGACCACCATTTCCTTTGATAATAAGAGTGTCGGCGCAACTTCGTTCTTATGGGATTTCGGCGACGGAAATACCACTACGGAAACCGATCCCACACTCGAACTGGAAAGAAACAAGGATTACCAGATCATGCTCATTGCCGATTTCAAGGGAGAATGTACGGATACGGCATTCCTGACCTATAAAGACCTGGAAGCCGATATCCGGAAAAAATTCCCGAATGTTTTCACGCCTAATGATGACGGCATGAATGATTGCCTCTCCTTTACCGACATACCGGTTTCGAGCGAATGTTTCGATCTTCAGATCTATAATCGATGGGGGGAACGGATGTTCCGGACCAATGATCCGCTCGACTGTTGGGAAGGAAAGGTTCAATCCACCGGCGAGCCAGCCAGTAAAGGCGTTTACTACTACGTGCTTGAGATCAGGGACCTGACTTTTACCGGTTACGCCGAATTGCTACGATAAGCATGCTGATATGATCGATCCTTCTTTTTTCATTAACCCGGAATGGCGTTGATCTGCAATAATACATTACTCATCGGCTTCCTATGGCTTTGGGTATTTCCTTTGACAGGATTTGCCACACATATTGTCGGTGGGGAGCTGAATTATACCTACCTGGGCAACGATGATTATGAGATCCGGCTGGCTGTATACTTTGATTGTCAAAACGGTAATCCGACCGCTATCAGCTCGGATGATGTCATATCCATCGGCATCTTCGATTCGGCCAATAACTTCCTGGATTCCCTGATGATCAGGGGTATCGGGCTCGATACGCTCGAAAGTACGTTAAGTACGAATTGCATTACCCCCCCGACAAATGTTTGTGTCGCCGTCAATATTTATACCGATACGATCAACCTGCCACCTCTTGCAGGAGGCTATCAATTGTCGTTCCAGCGGTGTTGCCGCAATGGAGCGCTGATACAAAATATCCAGGCGCCGGGTTCGACGGGAGCTACTTATTATGCCACCATCCCGGATGCCGGTATCGCTACGGATAACAGTAACCCGGTTTTTACCAACTGGCCGCCGATCTATGTCTGTCAGAATCTGCAATTGCGATTCGACCATATCGCTTCCGATCCCGACGCAGATTCGTTGGTTTATGAGCTCTGCACGCCGTTCGAAGGCGCCACCCAGGGATTTCCCAAGCCCGAACCTCCTAACGATCCGCCATACGGGCCGGTGGTTTTCATCAATCCTTATTCGGTCAACAATATGTTGGGCGGAGTATCGCCCTTAAGTATAGATGCTCAAACCGGCCTGTTAACAGCCGTTCCGACAACCATCGGGAATTTTGTGGTGGGTGTTTGTGTCAAGGAATACCGCAATGGGGTATTGGTCGGAGAGACCAAACGCGACTTTCAATTCAATGTAGTGGATTGTCAACCACAGGTGGTATCATCCTTTTTTGTACCGACCGTGATCTGTAATGATTCCGTTCAGTTTGCCAACGCCAGCCAGGGAGCTTCCGAATTTCATTGGGACTTCGGCGTCGATACCAGCCAGGCAGATACCTCCGATCAGTTGAATCCCTTATACGTTTACCCGGATACGGGAACCTACTGGATCTCTTTGGTCGCCAGTGATTCCACTTGTAAAGACACCGCTATTTTTCCGGTTACCATCGGTCCGGATATTTTTTCGGATGCCGGCGGCGATCGCCAGATCTGCCGGGATGATACCATAAGCCTGTCCGGTAATGGGAATGGTGCCTATAGCTGGAGCCCCGGACAATACCTCAGCGATACGACGATCGCCAATCCGCTGGCCTGGCCGGATTCTACCATGGAATTTATGTTAACGATCAATAACGGCTACTGTACCATCAGTGATACGGTCCTGATAACCGTAGAGGATTCTTTGATCACAGCGGGATTTATGCCGGATACTACGAGTGGGTGTGCGCCGCTAACGGTTACTTTCACAGATACCAGCAACGGCGGTACTACCTATTGGTGGGACTTTGGTGACGGCGATACCGCCAATACCGCCAATCCGACACATACCTTTACCGTGGCAGGGATCTATGAAGTATTCTTCGAGATCACCGACTTCAACACCTGTAACGATAAAGATACCGCCACCGGGTATATCACCGTTATCGACGACACTTCTTATGCCCTGACCAATGATACCATTTGTAACGGGCAGAGCGTATTGATCGGCTTACCGGCCGATACCAATTTAACCTATGCCTGGTCACCGGCAACCACCCTGGATGACACTACCCTGGCCAATCCCAGGGCTACCCCTTTGGCTGTCGGCACCAGTTTCTATTCCCTGATCCTTTCCAATGGCATTTGTACGGATACCCTGCAAAAAGAAGTGGAGGTGATCCCGGCCATTGAACTGGAACTCGACCCCGATACCACCTTATGCCTGGGTGATTCCATTCTGATCGGGGTATTGGATGAAGGTTATAACTACCAATGGACGCCTTCCACAGGCCTGGATAACGATACCATCTCCAGCCCCTGGGCATTACCCCTTACGACAACCGGCTATATTTTGACCGTCGATAACGGTTTTTGCCTGGAAAGGGATACTGTGATCATAACCGTTAATCAATTGGCAGGAAAAGCGGGGAATCCGGGAACGATCTGTAAAGGAGATTCCATTCCCATCGGCGGACCGGATGAAGGATTTATTTATACCTGGAACCCACCCGCAGGGCTGTCGGATCCTAATGCCGCTGCACCTAATGCTTCACCGGATAGCACAACCCTATACATCCTTACGGTATCCGACGGCTTTTGCCTGGAACGGGATACCATTCAAATCACCGTATTGGGCGGTGCTAAAGATCACGAACCGGATGTAAGTATTTGTCAAGGCGATAGTGTTAGTATCGGTATAGCGCCGGATTCCAGCCTGACCTATCAATGGTGGCCGGTGGATAGCCTTAGCGACCCGAATATTGCGAACCCGGTGGCTCATCCGGATTCCACCACAACCTATCAACTGACCTTGTCCAAAGGCATTTGTTCCGATACGATCGAGCAAACGGTTTTAGTCGGCCCCTCCTTATTATTTACTCCGGATGCAACAGCCTCCAATTGTAATCAGCAGGGGGTGCGGATAGGGATCACGGATGAAGGGAATACTTATGCCTGGAGCCCCGCGGAAGGATTGAAAGATCCGAATGCTCCCAATACGATCGCTACTCCGGATACCACCACCACCTACATCCTGACCGTATCCAACGAATTTTGCAGCAAACAGTATGATGTTACCGTCGAGGTACAACAGGTCGACCTAAAAGCGGAATTTACCGCAGATCTCGAATTTTCCTGTGAAAAGACCCTCATGCAAGTTCAAAATACCAGTTCCGGCGCCAGCCATTATGAGTGGCTGCTAAGCGATGGCACACAATCTACGGAACAACAGCCGGATTTCGAATTTGAAGAGCTGGATGAATTATCGATCCGGTTGATCGCTATCGATGCCATCGGATGTACCGACACGTTCAGCCTGAACCAAAAAAATATTTTAGAGCTGATCACCCCGTTTATCCCTAATGTATTTACCCCGAATAACGATGGCGCCAATGATTGTCTGAGTTTTATCGATGCCAACCTGCCGGAAAATTGTTTTGAGCTGAAAGTATATAACCGATGGGGAGAAAAAGTATTTGAAACGGCTGATCCCCTGGATTGCTGGGACGGTATGATCAAAGATATCGATAAACCGGCCAACAAGGGCGTGTATTACTATATCCTGAATATCCGCGACCTGATAGCCACCGGTTATGTGGAATTATTGCGATAACCGGATAAATTCTTCGAGGTCACAGATATTCGTTCCAAGGTCGAGTATGTTATCCAACGCACCTGGGATCAGTTCTTATAAAACAACCATTTGGATAATTCCCTGAAGGTTATTTTCTTCCCATACATCAAAATTCCGGTCCGGTAAATACGGGCGGCAAACCAGATCGTGCCGGTAAATCCCAGGACAAGGCATATGGCGGAAAGGATAATTTGCCAGTTATCGACATCATAAGCGATCCGGGCCGGCATTACGATGGGTGACGACAAGGGTATGATAGATGCCCAAAAAGCGAGGTCGCTGTTCGGCTGTTCGATGGTGGTGAACATGATGAATATGGAAATAACGATGGGTATCGTGATCGGAAATGTAAGCGATTGGATATTGTCGGCATCATCATTGGCGGCAGAGCCGATCGCCGCGAACAAGGCCGCATACAAAAGGTAGCCTCCTAAAAAGTAAAAGATGAACCAGGAAATGATCTTCACAAAATTGATGCGACCGAAATTCTCCACCACTGCCGTGATCATTTCCACCTGCTCTTCGGTCAGCTCTTCGTTCTGATTGAGCTGACTGAGATCTGCCGCATCGGAAAAGGGAATGCCGAAAATAAGGCCGAAAAATATCCGCAAAATAAAGATCAAAACGATCCATATCATGAACTGCGTCAATCCTACCGCCCCGATCCCGACGATCTTTCCGATCATCATTTGGTAGGGTTTAACAGAAGACACGATCACTTCCACGATCCGGTTGGTTTTTTCCTCGATCACTCCCCGCATCAACATGGTTCCGTAGATGAACAAGACTATGTATATGCTGAAACCCATCACCCCCCCTATGGCTGCCGCCATCAAGGCATTGCCTTGCTTTTCGCCTTCGTCGTCGAGGATCTTATCCCGGATATTAACCTGCACTTTCAACCTTTTCAGGACCGATTTATCCAGTCCGGCGGCTTCGATGCGCTTATTCTCGATCGCCCGTTCGATCCGGGCCTGCAGATAGATCTTGGTTTTTATCCCTATTTGTTCCGGGGCATAGTAGGCGAAACCGCCGGGTTGTTGAATATTGAATGGAGGTATATGCAAAATGCCATCGTATCCGGATGCTTCGAAAGTTTCCTTGAGCACCGGCAGGCTGCTTTGATCGAAGGTAAAATAAACGGATTCGGAAGCTTTCGCACCCTCCAGGTCAGGGATCCGGCCGTTGAACAAATTCGCTTCATCCAGGATGACGATCTCCTGTTCTACGGATGATAATCCGCCCAGCCATATGGGAATACCCATCAGCAAAGCAATGCTGACCGGCGTTAAAAAGGTGGCGATCAGGAATGTCCGCCTTCTTACCCGGGTCAGGTACTCCCGCTTGATGATCAAACCGATCTTATGCATCAGGATCCTACTTTTTCAACCTGGTCAATAAAGATCTCGTTGAGGGTGGGCAGCTTTTCCCGGAATTCCACCACCGGGAACCTGTTGTCGACCAGGTATTTTAACAAAGCATTGGAATCATATCCCTCTTCCAGCCGGA
>JANQFB010000446.1 GCA_028278085.1 Chitinophagales bacterium | reverse complement strand
GAGGATTCCTCTTCAGGGGTAACACCGCTGTGATAAGAGATGGACAAGGCATATCCGCTACCATTGGGCCCGGGGATCTTAATAACGGGTAAATTGTAGGTGAAATCACCGGTAAATTCGTTAACCATGTCGGTGGTAGATACCGGTTCGAACATGGAAAATTCAGGTTGTTGCGGACCGCCTCCTAATGCGTAGGATGCAAAGGGATAAAAAGTGTAGATGGTTAATGCTGCCAGTTGTAAGATTGCCAGGGATCTGACAATACGTGGGTTTCTCAGGTACTTCATATAGTCAATATTAGTGGGTTCATACTGGCCGAATGTATGGCTCAGCAGGTTATTGTTAATTCCTTAAGCGGGCGAGAGGTTACCCCACAAAGCATGGTTTTCACCTATCAGAATCCTTTTATTCCAATCATGGATCTAAGCAGAATCGAACCGCATTCCGCAACAGGCTCGCCTGGCAGCATAAATCCCAGCACAAAAAAAATCTCAAAAAAATTTTTTTCTACGAAACTTTTCGTATATATTTGCCATACGAAACAATTCGTAGTTAAAAAACTTGATCCCTATGGCTAAGAAAACGCCTATCAAACCTACCGAAGCGGAACTGGAGATCCTCCAGGTATTATGGCAATACGGACCCAATACGGTACGTTTCGTCAATGAAAAGCTGAATGAAAAGAAACCGACCGGTTATACCACGACCTTAAAATTCATGCAATTGATGACTCAGAAAAATATGCTTAGAAGAGATGAACAAAACCGATCGCATATTTACGAAGCCATCCACAAGGAACAGGAAACCCAGCAACATTTACTGGATCATTTTCTCAAGACCACTTTCCAGGGATCGGCCACCAACCTGGTCATGAAAGCGCTAGGCAGTGGCGAAACAACAGCCGACGACCTGGAACAGATCAAAGCATTGATCAAAAAAATAGAAGGAGGCCGCAAATGAGCTATTTAAACAACCTATCATCGTCGCCACTGATCGAAGCTATCGGGTGGACCATCTTTCATTCCATCTGGCAAGGCGCCCTGATCGCCATTATCTTGCTGATCATCTTCAAAAGCTTTAAAAACCTCGGCGCTTCCCATCGTTATGCTACCGGTGTTTGGGGCCTTTTGGGAATGGTAACGGCAACTTTCGTTACTTTTTGGGTCATCTACCTGGAGGTTTCTCCCGCAGGATCTGCAGCCGCGGATAACAGCCGCGAAATAACCACCATGGTATGGCAAAATTTTGTTACGAATATCTCACCTGCATCACCGGCAAGCCCTATGGCCTATCTACTCCCCATCACGGTATATACCTGGATGGCAGGCATTTTACTATTTTCCCTGCGATTTGCCGGAGGTTTGCTTTTTACCTACCGGCTGACCCGGGTAAACATTAACCCTGCTCCATCAATATGGCAAGACAAGGTCCAGTTGCTACAGCATCAGATCAGCCTGTCGAAACCAGTTAGGCTGGTTGCCTCCGGGCTGGCCAAAGTACCGATGACCATTGGTTTTTTCAAACCCATGATATTGATCCCTGTTCAATCTTTTACGGCGCTGTCTCCGGAACAGATCGAGGCCATCCTTATCCATGAACTGGCGCATATCAAGCGCTACGATTTTGTGGTCAATATCTTCCAATCCATCCTGGAAATCCTGTTCTTTTACCATCCGGCGGTTTGGTGGATCAACCGGATCATCCGTGAAGAACGGGAATATTGTTGTGATGATCTCGCTATCCGTCAGGGAATCGATCCTTTGGCGCTGGCCAAAGCCCTGGCCAATTTAGCCGCCTTAAAACTCGGGCATCCCAACCTTGCCCTTGGTTTAGGTCATCATAAAAGTTCCTTATGGCACCGGATCAAACGGGTAACCGAACCTAATGGTCGACCCTCGCGCCGGCACTGGGGAAGCGGCTTATTTATCCTAGGCTCGCTATTGCTTACTGCGGTTGTTTTTGCCGATTGGCGATTACCACTGGCCGAATCCGCTGGGGTCGAAAAGGTGGGTATCATACCTTTGCACGAGGCCAACAATATTCAGCAGGAATCCAACTTGCCGGTAGATACCCCTTTACGAAAGCATGTCGTTATCGTCCGTGACAAGGAAGGCGAAGTCTCCAAAATTTTCGACCATGGAGAAAAAGTGCCCAAGCGAAACTATCATCTGTATGAAAAAGAGATCCGGGCTGACCGCGAATCCTTGGTAAAGGAAGAACGGATCCGGGAACTGGAACAACAACTGGCGGAAAAAGATGAAGCCTTGGCCCGGCAGGAACATAGTATTCAATCGCTGGAAGAAGCATTAACGCAACATCAACAGCATCCGGTTCCGGCGCCAGGTATCAAAGAAGGCCTGAGGGCTTATAAAAATGCATCCGCAATGCTATATAAGAATTTGGCAGATGCTTTCTCAGGATTTAGGTGGAACTGGGGCGACGCCTATTCTGACTGGAACTGGAATGATCACAACAACACTTTTCAAAATTTCATTGATACCCCGATATGGATCGACAGCGTGTATCAATTCAAGTTTCCTACGATCAAGCTTCCGGATATCCCTTTGGAGTACCCAGAAGCGATGATGGATACGCTTCGTTTCAATATGCAAGATTTTGAACACCAAATGAGAAATCTTGAAAACAGGATGCTATTGCATCAGCAAATGAAAATGGAAGTGCTTCAGAAGGCGCTGGAGAAAAACCTTGAAAAAACCTTACGCATACAAGAAAAGGTCCTGAAACATCAACAAAAACTGCTTACGGAAAAACAGGTCAAGATCCGGCAGGCTTTTGCAGAAGCTGAAAACTGTGTGCGAAAATACCGGGAAACCGAAGAAGCGCTGGCTGACATGCTGACCAAGGATCAACTGATCGAGCAAGGTGATAATTTTTCGGTAAAGATCACCGAGGAAAGTTTTTACCTGAATGGCCAAAAGCAATCCGATGCCTTACATGAGAAATATTTAAAGCTCATGCAGGACATTAACGGGAAGGATGGCGGAAGTTACGGAAAGAACAGCTATAAGATCAAGCGTAAACGGAAATCGAAATAAGGCTATATTGCCAATCATATGCCGGGTTAATCCAGCGGTTTCAAGAGCTCGCTTAAAGGTACCTTCAACCCTCTTGCAATGTCATGCAAGTACCAAATGGTGGGCGTAAATATTGCATGTTCTACCTTGTGAATGCTTTGCTGATCCTTATCACAGGCATTCGCTAAATCAGATTGGCTCATCCCTTTGGCCTTTCTGACCTCAGCAATTCTCTTACCTAATTTGACTAAATAATCCTTTTTATTCATCTTGCATAATCGCAAGGAAGTACAATTAGTACTAATTATTCACATACTATAATATGTGGACTATGAAATATTTGTATATTTGTTTTTGTAATGACGAGAGCACCTCATAAACAAGTTTACACATTTGAAAACATAAAGGCCATGAACGATTTTATCGCGAATTTCGAGAAAAGGAGAACAAAAGCTGACCTGATCATCAACTGGCAGGAATTAACCGTAACGGTTATCAAATGATGATTTTCATGATTTCAGTTGTATGCACCTCACAATTGCCCGGTGAAAAGACCGGACAATGTTATGGGTGGTGTTTCCGAGACAATGTTATGAGTTAGCGGTTCCGGGTGTTATCTCCTGAATTCTTGCGAGGGTTATATTTCAATTATTTCGAGCAACTTCGGATTGTCCTGTGATAACACCGGACAATGTTATGGGTGGTGTTTCCGGGACTATGTTATAGGTGGTGTTTCCGGGACTATGTTATGGGTGGTGTTTCCGATGTTATGAGTTAGCGTTTCCGGGTGTTATCACCCGGATCCTCGCGCGGGAGAATGTTAAGGGTTCTCTGCTTTCGGCATGAATTCTGATGCTCCAACGAATACCCTTTTGTACAGATTCCCCTTGGCCCCGCTAAACTTGCCTTCCGGGTTCTGGGTAGAGCTGAGGATGTACTGGTGGACCGAATCTGCCGCATAAGCATGCAAAGTGAAATCCTTATTATCAAAGGTTTTCACGTCCAGTGAAAAAGCGGGAGGCGCTGCATTGACGTCGAAGTCGTCTACGAATTCCGAGCCGGAGAGATTGGCCAGGGTCTTACAGTAGCTTTCCAGTTCCGTCGAATCGACCGGGCCGCCATTTAAGGTCCATTGCCCTTGGGACGATTTTTGCAAGCTGAAAGCGCTGTCGGGATAGTTGAAGGTTAAAGATGTCCAGCCATTGAAATTACTGGTCACCAGCTTTTTATCGCGGAAGGCATCGAAGTCGCGGTTAAAGGTCATGTCCAAAAATCCTTCGACCACATAAACGAATTTATCATCTGTTAAGCGAACATAGGAAGAAGCCGAACGCGCCTGCTGGTTGAAAGAGAATTTCCCGATCACCATATCCAGGGTAGCTTCACCCCCTTCCATCACTTTTACCCGGGTGCCCACATCTTCTTTGACCTCGTATTCTTCCCATTTCTCCTCATCTTTGGCCACCAATCGCTTACTCTTCACCCGGAGCAGTTCGGCCAGCATATTCTTAACATTCGCGGAAGAAGCGCCGGCTTTTTTGCCGTCGGATTCAACGGTCCATTTACCATCGCTTCCGGTGAGTTTGATCTCGGTGTGCCCTTGGCCCTTGGGGTAGATATAAATGGCCGATACTTTGGCGGTATCGATGGTTACCAGTTCTTTTTTGAAGGTTCGATTGCCTTGTTTGCCTTCAAAATAATTCAGGATAAACACACCGGCGGCCAGAATGACTAGTACAATGATCAGGGTTTTGGTATTGAATTTCCTAAACATAGCTTTCGTTCCTCCATTTATTTTGCTTTCTTCTCCGGATCTGACTCCTGACCCCACCATAAACGACTACCAACACCAGGGGTAGCAGGAAGTTCAGGTATTTGATCATTGTTCGTTCATCATCTTCCAGATCTTCCAGCGGCCTGGAAGAAATGCCTTTGGTCCTTAGTTCATTCAAACCCGTATCATCGGACAGCCAATCCACGGCATTCACAAAAAAGTTGACATTATCTTCCTGCAATTGCTGCGCTTGCTGCCCCTCTCCATTGATCGCAAAATCCGAATCGCCGATGATCACGATCTTCGCATCCGAATGCCCCAAGCCTTCGATGGCCGCAGCCACGGTCAGGTGTTGGCCGGTGAAATCGGATTTCACCCATTGCTTCGACACATTAAAAAATACCGGCGCCTGCTCGCTGCCCGATTGTTTACCCGATTTGGCCAATGTGGTGACTTTCACAGCCGAATCACCGATGGTTACGTTAATGCTGCTGGCAAATTGCAGCATGACGGATTCCAAACCTTTGGTGATCGGGTGGTCGGCGAAATTGGTAATATTCGGCAGGTAGGGAAACTGGACAGGAGTTTGGAAATTAAAAAATCCCTGCCGCTGGCTCACCATCACGCTACCGCAATTGGCATCGATCACAAAATTATCTTCAACAACGATCCCTTTGGACTGCAGCCAACTTTCCAGGCCGGTATTGATCACTTCTCCCCTGCCCTGGCCGAGGTTGGCATTTACCCGGTTCATGCCGATGAATAAACGGCCTCCCCTGGCGATAAAGGCATCCAGGTGTCTGAAATGACTGGGGGGTATGGAATCTGTCGGGCCCAGGATCACCACAGTTTTATAGTGTGAACCGATGGGCGTGGTATCGTTAAGGGTTAAGGGAACGACGTTGTTCAGGATCGGCAGAACAGCCATGGCTTGCTGAAATGAGCGTGTGGAGGGCTCTCCGTGTCCTTGCAGGATCCCTACTGTAGGTTTATCAACGATGGCGATCTTTTTAATATTGGATGACAGGGCATATTCCATGGCAGCGCCGGGCTGGATCACCGGTATCACCTCTTTTTGTTCTCCCATCTGGATCAAAGCGCCCAGGTAGGCTTTTTGCTGCTTGTATTCATCTTTCTCCCGGATGTTCACCAACAAGGGAGAGATCCCGGCCTGCTGGGCTTCCCGTTCTTTTTCTTCATTTTCCGCCGGGTTGATGAACTCATAAACCACCATGCCATCGGAACGGCTGGCATATTCCGTCAGCATATCTTTGAAATCGGAGCGGATCCTTTCGATCTCGGGATTCAGGCCTTCGGAGAAAAAGGCCGATACGGTTACCGGTTCCTCCAGGGCTTCCAGGATGTCAAAGGTGGCTTCACTTAACGTATACCG
>JANQFB010000440.1 GCA_028278085.1 Chitinophagales bacterium | reverse complement strand
AATATTTAGCGGCCCGGTAATAATTTTGGGCGTACGCCGGATCCAGTTTGATCCCATTTTCCCATAATTCGATGGCTTTACCGGGATCCTGGAATTTTTGGTCCATCACATGGCCGAGCTCATGATGTAATAACCCGGATTGCGGGAATTGCATCATTCCTTGTTGGTAAACTTTTCTTGCTTTCTCCGGATTTCCGTTCTTTTCGTGGATATTGCCAACAAACTGAAAGCACTGGTCGCTGATATTTTTCATGGACAATACCTTATTGCCCAGGCTCAAAGCTTCGGGATAATTATTATTGGCATAATGGATATAGGCCAGGTCGAGCGGATACCGGAAGTTCTCCGGATCCAGCTTGATGGACTGTTCCAGGCGCGTGATCGCCGATTCATAGCGGCCGCTGTTGGCCAGGATATTGGCTTCTTCAGCCAACTTTGCCGCCTTTTCCGGGTTGATCTCCGTTTGAGCGATGCACCATTGAAAGAAAAGTGGGGTTAATAGGCTTACGAATGCCAGTTTTGGGTTGATCACCATTGTTCCTCCTTCATTTATCCTTTCGATAAAAATAAATAATTTACCCCATAAGGAATATTAATCCGGCTAGAACAGCAAATGATCCGGGGAAGGGGTAAAAATCACAAAATGGATCTTTCATAGCCCACCGCTACGTTGCTAAAGCTATGTAGCGTAAGCAACCCACCCCCTCCAGTGGAGGGGAAAAGCGGTATTTTGTGATTTTTACACGTAGCCGAATTTATACCGTCAACGCAAAACTAATAAGGAGAAAGGTCGGACTAATACAGGACTAATTTTTTGACCTGTTTGACGGCTCCGGAACGGAAATTAACGAAATAGATCCCCCGTTCCAGGTCTTCGGTCTCGACCGTTGCTTCCTGGTACGGCGTCAATTCTTCGAACAAATGGCGTTGCACCGTTCTGCCCGAAACGTCAATGATCGTAACTTCCATCGCAAACCGGTCGGTTTTGGCACCATAGATACTAAAGGAGAATTGATCCTTTGCCGGGTTGGGATAAATGCCGGAAACGCTGAAGCCTGTCTGCTCCATCATTTTGACGGTAATGATATTGGAATAGCCATATTGCCCGTCGTTATCGACCTGTTTCAATCGATAATAGGTATAAGGGGTAAAAGGATCTTTATCGATCATTTCATAACGCAACAGGCTTTGGGAGGTTCCGGCGCCTGCCCGGGTTCCTAATACTTCAAAACTTTTACCATCGATACTTTTTTCCAGGACAAAATGATTATTCTCCAATTCGCTGGCGGTTAGCCATTCGATAATATTAACATTGCCGTCGTTGTAGCCGGAAAAAGTCAACAGGTCAATCGGCAATACAAAGGCGGGCGCCAGGCATGCGGTTTGTAAATTGTTCAATCCTCCGGTGGATCCGGTAAAGCCAAAGTAAGGCGCGGTGGTTCCGAAAAGGACCATGGGATCAACAGGGCTATAGGAAACCGTGGCATAATTGATCGTCAGGGCCTGGTTCCAGATACTGGCGGTAATGGTTTGGGTGGCAGCCACATAATCGACCCGCAGGATATGGTCGTTGCCATTCTCGATATTATAGTCCACAGCGCCATTTAACAATTTTTCAGCATTGGCGATGATCCGCGCTCCCGGTGAAGCGGGGCAGGAAACGCCGGCAGGATTAACATTTCCATTGAGCCAGATGTCCATATGATCCGGGTCGGGGCCTCCGGCACATAATACGCCGGGAATACCGTCATCCCGGTCTTCCGTATTTAAATAGGTATCGATCTCGATGATCAGCGAATTGGAGATCCCCCCTGCTCCTACCGAACCACCGGGCGCACCGATGGCGCTGAGTCCGGCCGGGTC
>JANQFB010000435.1 GCA_028278085.1 Chitinophagales bacterium | reverse complement strand
GAGACGGCTGCGGTGTAAGTGTATTAGGATTCAAAAAATAAGATCCTTTCTTTTTCTGATCCCGAATGAGTTGCCGGCAGAAAGTAGAAAATTCATTTTTAATTAAGGAGAAGCACTTTGGAAATGACAGTTACTTCTGAAAAAAAAGGGATAAAGCATATATACCAGATCCATCGGACCATGATTGCCACCAACCTGATCTTGGTGTGGCAGGGTGAATTTACCCAGGAGGTCATGAAATCTGTGCTGGCAATGGCGGAGAAGAACATGGAAAAGACGGGCGAGGAAAACAAGATCAAAAGGAAGGTTTTCAATGTGATGGTGGAATGCCTGCAAAACATTGTGAAGCATGCCGACGAAGAAGATGTTGACATGGGATCCATGGAAACAGGGGCTGCCGCTGTTTTTATGATCGGCAAAGAGCATGGAGAATATATCATAGCCACCGGCAACCTGATCAAAAGAGACAAGGAAGAGATCCTGAAAAATAAGATCGCCCAGGTGAATAATTTGGACAAGGCAGGATTAAAAGCTTTGTACAAAGAGATATTAACCACCGGTAACATTTCCAAAAAAGGCGGCGCCGGCCTGGGCTTTGTAGATATCGCCAGAAAATCCGGCCATAAGCTGGAATTTGATTTTGAGACGGTTAATGACAAGGTCTCCTTTTTTTCCTTACAAATTAAAATAGGCAGAGAGTAAACTAAAACCCACTAAATCTTTCACAACAAATGGAAGCAATTCATATTGAAGGTACAGAGGATACACCTAAACTAGTACTCGATTCATCAAATAATGTCTTTGAAATATCCGGGCGTTCATTACCCGAAGACGTGAATGAATTCTATGACCCTATCTTACGATGGTTGGAAACCTATTCCAAGTCACCGAATCCCGAAACCAACTTTATTTTTAAACTGGAATATTTTAATACGGCATCCTCTAAAATGATCCTGGATATTTTCCTGAAACTCGAAGAACTCAACGAGGCCGGCAGTGAAGTATCGATCTCCTGGCATTACCGGGAAGACGAGGAGGATATGTTAGAAGCCGGAGAGGAATATGCGGATATGGTTGAAGTCGATTTTGAATTTCATACCTACTGATTTAACCGGGTTTATTAATGATCCAGGGAAACAAATCCAGACCTTAACTAGCAATTATGAAGAAAATATATCTTTTAATATTTCTTTTTCTAGCGCTTATAGTTAATACTTTTTCCGTTAGCGCTCAGTGTGTGGCCGACGTCAGCACTACACTCCCCCCTCCTCCTATTGATGTATGTGTGGATTTTGAGAATGGCCAAACCGTATCCTTCAGGAGCACCGGTAGCTCTACAGGAGGTGGTGTAACTTACACGTGGGATGTAGGGGATACCATCTATACTATCCCGAATCCCAATCATATATATGAAAACCCGGCCCAAGATACTTGTTTTACAGTTACCCTTACTGTTGGAGGATCTTGTGGCGCTGATGCTGTGGCACAGCTTAGTGTTTGTCTCAAGCGATCCCCGGATCCTGATTTTGAACGCTTTGACTTGGACATGAATGTAGATAGTGTCGTTTGCGGGCTTTTTGTGGATACGCTTCAGTTCATTCCGGTAAGTTCTGGCGCAAACTTTTCCTATAATTGGGATATGGGCGGAACACAATACCCTATAGAGACGCCGACCCATAGCTTTTTTGGCGCCGGTAATATACCTGTTGAATTGGAAATTATGGATAACAGCAACGGCTGCAGTAGTAAAAAAATAAAAAATGTAATAGTCGAGGCCTCTCCCAATACCAGTTTTTCAACTTCAATTTCCAATAATAGTTGTTTCCCTGCAGCTTGCGCAACATTTACCAACAATACACCTGGAAATAATACTTATCGGTGGTATGTTATTCAAACTTTGACAGGAGATACTGTCTTACAAAGTATAGACGTTACACCAGTTCCCTTCTGCTTTCCTGACACAGGCGAATACCGGATCCTCCTGGAAGCGACCAATACAACGGGTTGTACCAATCCACTGGATGAATTTGTGACCATTAATCCGACGCCTATTTCTAATTTTTCCATTGATACGGACACGGCCTGTGCCGATGCATCCGTTACCCTGAACTTTACCGGAACAGCCAATGCCGGCGCTAATTTTTCCTGGGACTTCGGAGGTGCTAATTTTAATCCAGGAGATGATACATTGTCCGGTCCAATTGTTGTTGATTGGTCACCGGGATTACCAACAACTAAAACAATAGTACTTCGGGTAGAGGAAGATGGTTGTGTAGATGATTCCATCAAAACAATTGAGATATTGCAACCCATCGAATTGTTTATCATCGATATTGCCCCTAACGATACGGTTTGTGTCGGCGAATGTGTGACCGTAACCTCTTCGGCGCCGGCCGGTATCATCCGTTACCAGTTTTTCAATAACGGCGGTCTGGTCCAGGATTCGTCGATCAATTTTTATACGAATTGCAATTTTACCGACGGAGATGCCGTTACTGTGGTAGGTGTCGATGCCAATGGCTGCGGTACTTTTAGTAATGATACCGCTTTCATTGCCGTAAAACCGGCGCCTTCCATTACCAGCTTAACACCGGATCAAACACCTATCTGTGAAGGGGAGAGCGTAACCTATACGGCGGTTACCAACCCGGCAACCGTTGATTCCATCGAATTTTTCGAGGGATTTGTATCCGTACAGGTCGGTGCAAGCAATACCTATACCACCTCTACCATTGCCACCGGTGTACCGGTATATGCAGTGGCTTATGATAACGGCTGTAGCGGCCCAGCCAGTGATACGGCATTTGTAGTCGTGGTGGATTCCATTGGCCGGCCCACGGTCAACTGTGGGGAAACTACCGATACCACCATACAATTTATCTGGGATACGGTGGCAGGCGCCGCTTCTTACGAGGTTAGCATCGATACCTCCGGAACGGGAGCCTTTTTCTCTCCGTTCGGCCCCGCCAGCGGTAATTTCGAACACCTGGTCGATAGCCTCACCTCGGGTGATAGCGTACTGATCATTGTCCGGGCATCGGGAGGTGCGCCCTGTAATGATGTTACCTTTTCAGATACGATAAAATGTTATGCCATCCCTTGCTTTGCGGTTGATTTCACGACCGGCCCCGACCAGAATGAATGTGACGGCGATTCGGCCACCGTATTTATAACCAACCTGTTACCGGCCGACTCTACCTTTAGTATTACCTGGGATATGGAACCTCCGGGGCCCGATACCACTTATAAAGTCGAAGTCAACGGGGATATGGTGGTCAATGTCTGTGTTAGGGAAGTCAGCCTGCCGCCGACTTGTCCGAATACCTGTAAGACGATCAATATAACAGCGATCCCCAAACCTACCGTTAGTGTTTCGGGGGCTCCCGATAGTATTTGTCACGGAGAATCGGTTACTTTCAGCGCCAGCCCGTTGGGCCTCAGCAATTACAGGTTTATTAACGATGATACTAAAACGCTGCTCCAAAACAGCGCCAATCCCTTCTTAACCACGACCCCTGCTGCTGCGGGTACCTTCAATGTGGTAGTGGTGGGAAGAGACCTGGGTTGTAACAGCGATACCAGCGCTGCGGCCTCCGTAGAAGTGATCCCTCTACCGAATATCTCACTGAACGCCGATAAAACGAGTATTTGCCTGAGGGATACGGTCATGTTCACCGCGACCTCCGGCTACGACAATTATGAATTCGTGATCAACGGAACCGACACGATCAAGACAACATCCAGCATATATTTTTCAGATAGCCTCAAGCACCTGGATTGTATCCAGGCCTTTGGTTTCAATGCCAATAGCTGCTCCAGCAATCCCAGTAATATCATTTGCATGATCGTTAACGGGTTACCGACGCTGAATGCCGGACCCAATCACCGCATTTGTATCGGAGATAGTACGAATGGTTTTTCACCGACAGCCGGATTGACCAATTACCAATGGACGCCGACCAATGGGTTGAACAATCCCAATATCAGAAGGCCCAAAGCCAGCCCTGCCGATACCACTACTTACTATGTAACGGCGGAAGGCCCCGGCGGATGCCCGAATACGGATTCCCTGATCGTATTTGTAGATACCCTACCGAGTATCCAGGCCCATACCGTAAATTTCATTCCTGTTGATTTTGATACGACCTGCCTGAATGTTACGCTTGACCTGGATGCCGAGGTATCCGGCCCTGGGCCCATCGATTTTACCTGGTCACCCGGAGGATCGGGATTGTCCTCTTTATCGATCGAAGATCCCACGTTCACACCGCCTTCCGATGGTAATTTTCAGTTTTTCCTCGATATAGAAGATAACAACGGTTGTCAGAACAGGGATTCGGTTACCCTGACCGTCCATCCCTTGCCTACTGTTGATCCGGGGAATGACGGTGCGTTCTGCGAAGGCGATAGCCTGGATATCGGCGGATCACCGACCGGGCCGCCCGGAAGCACTTACGCGTGGAGTCCCCGCGCCGGTCTGAATGATAGTACCGATTCCAATCCAAACGCAAAACCCACGTCGACAACGGTTTATACCGTTACCGTTACCGATACCAATAGCTGCCAGGAAACCGGTTCCGTTACCGTAACCGTCAACCCTTTACCAACGGTGGATATTACCGGAAGCACCACCATATGTGTGGTTGGTTGTACAGATCTGACAGCCACCGGCGCGAATACCTATACCTGGTCGACTATCGAAACAACACCCACCATAACCGTCTGTCCGGTAACCGATACCCAATTTATCGTGATCGGCAGGGACGGCAATGGTTGTGAGGATGCGGACACCGTTACGGTTACGGTGAACGAGCTACCTACCATTGTGGCCTCCGAGAACGATACCATCTGCCAGGGCGATCAGATCACGCTGGACGTTACCGGCGCGGATTCCTTCCTTTGGCTGCCGGATTCTCTCACCGACAGCAGCATTGTTGTTACACCCCAAAGCACGACAACTTATATTGTAACCGGTACCAATACCACGACTAATTGTAGTAATGCGGATACCGTTAGGGTTGTAGTCGACTCCCTGGGTACGGTCGATGCCGGTGTGGACCTGGAATCCTGCATCGATGAGGAATTACAACTGGGGGCAACCGCCGGTGATGCCAATGCTACCTTTGAATGGATCATGCCGACGGATCCCGGAATTACGATCAACAATAACTTCATTGCCAGCCCCAAAGTCAGCTTTATCCCGCATGGCGATTTCACCGTGGAGGTCATTGTGAGGAACGATGTATGTGAAGAAAGTGATTCCCTGGAAATATTTGTCGACCGTTGCCTGATCTGTTTGAGAGCTCCGGTTCCGCAGATCATTACACCCAACCAGGATGGTACGAACGATAACTGGATCATACCGGATATCGATTATTTCGAAGGCAATGATGTCAAGATCTTTAACCGATGGGGCAACCTTGTATTTGAATCCCAGAACTACAATAATGATTGGGATGGTAAAAACCTTAATGGTAAAGACCTTCCTGACGGCACCTATTTCTACATTTTGAACGTCAGCGGGGGATTTGAAGGACAGGTTTGCGATGAAGGGCCTTACAGGGGTTATTTATTGATCCATCGATGACAAAAAAATCAAAAGCTATGCGTAAGCTGTTAATGATCATAATCGGAACTTGCATGGGCTATGCGGCTTCTGCTCAGCAAATACCCTTGTTCAGTCAATATATGTTTAACAAGCTCATCATTAATCCGGGATATGCCGGTAACTACAATGTGGTGAACAATATGTTGACCTACCGTTCTTCCTTCACCGGCTTTGACGGCGCACCGGTCACCCAAACCCTGACCTCCCACGCACCCATACCGGGAAAATCGATGGGCGTTGGGCTTAAAATATTGAACGACAAGATCGGGGTAACCAATCAAACCCATGTTGCGGGTATCTATGCCTACCAGATGGGTTTTGGTCCTGGTAAATTATCCATGGGAATCGAAGCCGGTATCATCAATACCAAGATCGATTTTCTGACGGTCCTTCAAACAGCCAACGATCCGGTTGATGCTGCTGCTCCTGCATCGGTAGAATCCAAAATGGTACCGGATGCGGCCTTTGGGATCTGGTATAATACCACCAATTTCTTCGGAGGGATGTCGATCCAGCAATTGATCAGCAGCAAGCTCGACTATACCGGTGTGAGTCGTGATATCATCGCCAAGATCAAGCAGCATTATTTATTAACGGCCGGTTATGCCTATGAAATGGGCGACAATTTTGCCATTGAACCCTCGTTTTTGTTGAAAGCTG
>JANQFB010000421.1 GCA_028278085.1 Chitinophagales bacterium | reverse complement strand
GGGAGTGGATAGCACCTACCTGGCCTATCATGTGAAAAGATTGGGTTTGCGCCCGCTGGCGGTACATTTCGATAATGGCTGGAACTCGGAACTGGCCGTGATGAATGTGGAGAATGTGGTCAAAAAGCTGGGCTTCGACCTCTATACCTATGTGATCAATTGGGAGGAGTTCAAAGACCTGCAGCTCTCGTTTCTGAAAGCCTCGGTGGTAGATATTGAAATGACTTCCGACCATGCGATCAACGCCACCCTGTATAGAATAGCCCGGAAACACGGGATCAAATACCTGCTGAGCGGGTTCAATATTGTTACCGAAGGGATCCTGCCCAAAAACTGGCGGTGGGATAAGAGCGATTGGCGTAATATCAAGGCCATCCACCGAAAATATGGCTCAGTTCCTTTGAAAACTTTTCCGCATTTGGGTTTTATACAAGGAATTTTTTATGAAAAATTCTTCCGGATGCACCGTATCCGCTTGTTCGATTATATTCCCTTTATCAATGCGGAAGTGAAAAAGATCATTACCGAAGAATTGGGATGGAGGGATTATGGCGGCAAGCATTATGAATCGATCATTACCCGCTTTTACCAAGGTTATATTTTACCGGTCAAGTTCAATATCGACAAACGAAAAGGGCATTTGGCCTCCCTGGTATGTGCCGGTCAGTTGACCCGGGAGGAGGCGTTGGAGGCATTAAAGCAACCGATCTACGATCCGGAGCAGTTACGTACGGACAAAGCCTTCGTGCTTAAAAAATTCGGCCTTTCCGAGGAGGAATTCGAAGCCATTATGCAGGAACCACCAAGATCGCATCTGGATTTTCCGTCGTTTGAAACGGTAGAGTATGTTTACCACCGGAAGATTTTCGGTATATTGAGCCCGGTCTTGAACTTGTTCAGGGGCAAAAAATAGTTAGGTATGCGTATACCTGCAAACCAAAGAAAATGAATGATGAATGTTGAATACAGAATGATGAATGATGAAGTTTATTCAATACTTCATTATTCATCATACCACATTCTCCATTCAGCATTCCATGATAGTTACAACTGATCATATCGACGTGCTAAGAGAAAGGATCATACCGGTATTATTGCTCGACAGGGAAAACATGGTGAAGACCGTTAATTTCAAAAACGGCAAGTATATCGGAGATCCCATCAATGCGGTGAAGATCTTCAACGAAAAGGAAGTCGATGAGATCGCTATCCTGGATATATCGGCCACGGTCCAGAACAGGCCCCCGCAAATGGAGCTGATCCGGGATATTGCCAGCGAAGCATTTATGCCCCTGGCTTATGGCGGAGGGGTA
>JANQFB010000330.1 GCA_028278085.1 Chitinophagales bacterium | reverse complement strand
CTTAATAAGATGTGTTCCCGCTGCTGCGATCTTTTATGAGCGGTTACATCCCTGATAATACCCCTGTAGCCGATCACTTCCCCCTGTTCATTCCGCCTGACGGTTGCCGTGAGCAAACAATCGACCACTGTGCCGTTCTTTTTTTTGAGCTTCACCGAATAATCTTTGACTATTCCGTTCCTTTCGATCTCATCCTGGAATTGAATACGGCCGTGGGGGTTTAGATATAAGGTGTTGGCATGAAGGCTCAGGAATTCGTCTATCGTATAGCCGAATATCTGGGTGGCTGCCTGGTTGGCGTCTACGATGCGGCCCTGTTTGGTGGTCAGGTAGATGGCATCCAGCGAATCTTCGAATAAGGTGTGGTACCGTCTTTCGCTTTCCAGCAAGGCATTTTCTATCCGCTTTTGCTGGGTTGTATCCTGGATGATGACCAGGTATCCGCATATTTCCTCCTGGTCATCGTAATAAACGGCACAGGTAAGCAGACAATCGAGCAGGTTCCCGTCTTTCTTACGGATATTGATCTCCCGGTCGATGATCTTTCCGGCCTGAGCGGCCCCATCCTTGATCTCGGGCAATGCTTCCGGCGAAACGAAAAGCCGGCCGGCATCCGTGTTCAGGACTTCTTTGCGGGAATATCCCAGCAGCTTTTCGGCCGATTGATTGATCTTGATGATCGTTCCGTTTTCGTCGATAATGAAAATACCATTCCCGGAACACTCAAAAAGCGTACTGAAATTCAAATGAACAGAACTAATATCCCGAAACAGATTATTCGGAGCCAATATTTTTATCCCCCCTGAACTTTTTACTTTGAATCTGGAATAATGTTTCACCGGAAGTCCCCTTGCCAAACAGAGGATCACGGAAATTCCTGTGTTGAATAAATGTTAAAAAAAATTAATACAGATAGGGCCTGCCATCAACTATAAATATCGATACAATATTATATGAAATAAATTGACTAAAAAGCTGTCGTAAAGTTAAATAATTATACTGATCCGCATAAATTTTCTGCCGGTTAAAAGTTAAGGCGAAATCAATTAGCTTTGCAGCCATGAAGCATATCCGGAATTTTTGCATTATCGCACACATCGACCATGGCAAAAGTACACTGGCAGACCGGTTATTGGAACATACCAAAACCATTGCCAGCAGGGATATGCAGGATCAATTGCTGGATGATATGGATCTGGAGCGGGAAAGAGGGATCACCATTAAGAGCCATGCCATTCAAATGGAATATATGCACGGTGGTGAACAATATGTTTTAAACCTGATCGATACACCGGGGCATGTCGATTTTTCTTATGAGGTATCGAGAGCCATCGCAGCTTGTGAAGGAGCCCTGTTGCTGGTAGATGCTTCCCAGGGCATTCAGGCGCAAACCATCTCCAATCTCTACCTGGCGATCGACCAGGACCTCGAGATCATCCCCGTATTGAACAAAGTAGATCTGGACAGCGCTAATATTGAAGAAACCAAAGACCAGATCATCGATCTGATCGGATGTCCGCCTGAAGATATTTTAATGGCGAGCGGTAAAACCGGCGCAGGGGTCGACGAGCTGCTCGAGGCAATTATTAACCGGATACCTCCTCCCCAAGGCCAGGTAGATGCTTCTTTGGAAGCATTGATTTTTGATTCTATATATAATTCATATCGCGGAGTTGTGGCATATTTCCGTATTATCAACGGATCGGTAGCCAAAGGAGATACGGTTAAATTTGTGAATACGGACAAAGAATATACCGCAGATGAGATCGGGACCCTGAAGCTGGCTTACGAACCCAAAGAAAAAATTCTGGCCGGCGATGTGGGCTATATCATTACCGGCATTAAAGATTCAAAAGACGTTAAAGTCGGCGATACGATCACCCTGGCATCGGATCCGTGTGAGCAGGCCATCCAGGGTTTTGAAGAAGTAAAACCCATGGTTTTCGCCGGGATCTATCCTATCGATACGGAAGATTACGAAGACCTGAGGGATTCCATCGAAAAGCTGCAGTTGAACGATGCTTCCCTGGTATTCGAGCCGGAAACTTCCGTGGCACTCGGCTTTGGGTTCCGCTGCGGATTCCTGGGTATGCTCCACCTGGAGATCATCCAGGAAAGGCTGGAACGGGAATTCGATATGTCGGTCATTACCACCGTACCGAATGTAAGCTACAAAGCCTATTTAAATAACGGTTCGGTTGAAGCGGTCAATAACCCTTCCGACCTGCCCGATCCTACGAACCTGAATTATGTGGAGGAGCCCTATATCAGCGCTTCCATCATCACCAAGCCCGACTATATCGGGTCGATCATGAACCTTTGTATCGATAAACGGGGCATCCTGAAAAACCAGGTCTACCTCTCTCCCAAGTC
>JANQFB010000327.1 GCA_028278085.1 Chitinophagales bacterium | reverse complement strand
TAAATAAAGAATCGGTATAATTCGTAATTTTGCAGTTGGCACTTTCTTACCTTTCCAATGCTCGACGAAAACCGTAATATCCCAAGATGGGGCATATTTCTTGTTGATGTGCTGATCAGCTTATTTTCCATCATCCTGGCTTATTTGCTGCGCTTCAACTTTACGATCCCTGCCGAGGAGTATGAATACTTTTTGATCGCCCTTCCATTGGTGGTAACTTTACGGGCCATAACATTCGCCGTATTTAAGACCTTCGCCGGTATCGTCCGGTATACCACCTCTCAGGATGCCCAGCGGATCTTTCTGACGGTGATGGTCGGAACCCTGATCCTTTGCTTCGCCAACTTTGTCAACCATAATTTCAACGAGATCTATGTAGTGCCCTTCTCGATCATCATCATCGAGTTTGTGATGACGATCTTTTTGATGACAGCCTTCCGCTTGTTTATCAAATCACTGTATCAGCGGTTGGTCATGAATACCAAAGAAAAGTCGAATGTGATCATCTATGGTGCGAAAGAAGCCGGACTGACTACCAAAAAAACCCTTGAACGCGATCGTGGTATGAAATATAAGGTGGTGGCCTTTATCGATGATGCGCCGAACCTGAAACATAAAAAGCTCGATGGGAAAACCATTTATCCTACCGACGAATTGGTCAGGATCCTGGATGAAAATGAAGTGGACCTCTTTATCATTTCCGGGATCGACCTGCCGAGTAGCCATAAGCAGCAGATCGTCGACCTTTGCCTGAAGCATAACGTTAAGGTGTTGAACGTGCCGCCCATGAATAAATGGATCAACGGTGAACTGAGCTTTAAGCAGATCCGTAAGATCAAGATCGAAGAGCTGCTGGAACGGGAACCCATCAAGCTGGATATTGGGATCATCAAAGAGCAGATCAATAATAAAACGATTTTGATCACCGGGGCGGCGGGATCTATCGGGAGTGAACTGGTCCGGCAGATCATCCGCTTCGAACCGGCTAAGGTTGTTTTACTGGATAAAGCCGAAACCCCGCTGTATGAATTGGAATTGGAACTCATTGAACAGTTGAGGTTCAAACATTTCGAAGTCGTGATCGGTGATGTCCGGAATCAAACCCGGATGGAAAACGTGTTCCGGCATTATCAACCCGATTGGGTATATCATGCCGCGGCCTATAAACATGTGCCCATGATGGAAAATAATCCGTCGGAAGCGGTGCTCACCAATATCATGGGAACACAGGTTGTTGCTGATCTTGCCGTTAAGTATAAGACTCAGAAGTTCGTGCTCGTTTCCACCGATAAGGCGGTCAATCCGACCAATGTGATGGGAGCCTCCAAGCGGATCGCGGAGATCTATGTGCAGACCCTGGACGGATATCTGGAAACCAACCAGGCCGAACATACCAAGTTCATCACCACGCGGTTTGGCAATGTGCTGGGATCGAACGGCTCTGTCATTCCCCTGTTCCGGAAGCAGATCGAAACCGGGGGGCCTATTACGGTTACCCATCCCGAAGTAACCCGTTACTTCATGACTATTCCGGAAGTCAGTCAATTGGTGATCGAGGCCGGCGCGATCGGTAACGGCGGCGAGATCTTTATTTTTGATATGGGCCAATCCGTGAAGATTGTGGACCTGGCCAAAAAGATGGTCAAGCTATCCGGTTTTGAGTTGGGGAAAGATATACAGATCACCTTTACCGGACTGCGGCCCGGTGAAAAGCTCTATGAAGAGCTGCTGAATAACCAGGAAAATACCCTGCCCACCCATCATCCGAAGATCATGATCGCCAAAGTGCGGGAATATGAAATGGATAACGTTGCGCAGGATATCAAAGAATTGATCGACCTTTTCGAGGAGCAGGATAATTTTAAGATCGTTCACAAGATGAAAAAGATCATCCCGGAATATACCAGCAACAACTCCGTTTTCGAAAGCCTGGATGATCAACAAATACCCGCCGACCAGCCGGTGGATGAAGCGAAATAGTTTGGATTATTACATGAGCTACCGGGGATTCCGGATCGATGGGCTTCAATAGGACAAAACCTTTTGTTGAACAGCCGATAACAATTGAAATAGCCCGTCCGGCTGATAGGTTCGCCAGTTATTGAAAGGTGCGGCATCCAGGAACTGGCAATGATGGTGGATGTTGTAGTTGCTCATTTCCACGGCAACATGGGGCCTGAAATTCAGGAAAGCGACCCAACCGCCGGTTTCCAGTATCTCTTCTTTCCATTCTTCATAATAGCAATCATCGGAACCATGGAAGTTCAGGACATTTTCACCGATAATAGCGAATTTGTTGATCCCGGGCATATGGTCGATCACCTCCTGCTTCAGGAACATAATGTCATTATGGATCCCGTCGTTCCACTCCCCGATCATTTCCAGCACGGCGAATTGCTTGCCATAATCTGCGAAAAGGATCTTGGTATATAAGGTCGGCGAGCCGAATTCATCCCACTGTGGGTGGATATAATAATTATAGATGGTATTGTGAAATTCGAACTCGCTGTATTCCCTGGCGTAAAACGGTGAACCTTCATCTTCTTCGGATGCATACACATCTCTCCAGTTGTAATAGGGCTCTATCGTGTGCATATATCAAATATAAAAAATCGAAAGCAGAATTAAAAGAATAATTGGGCCCCCGGGAATTTAGGGTTTGAATAGCTTGGAAAAGATCCTCAAAGGTAAAAAAGGTCGTCCTTTTTCATCCGTAAATAGTGATCAGATCTTCAGCAATGTATTTTTTGAGCCTGGGGTTTTTCACACTATTTTCTGTCACCAAATCAACAGTGATACCAATTTTGTCTGAAAGTTCTTGCTCAATCTGAACTAATTTTAGGAGGCTTATGGGATTCTTAAATTTTATCAAGACATCCAGGTCACTACCTTCAATCTGAGTCCCTCTCGCAAATGATCCAAATATCCCTATCCTGGCAGGATGATAAGGCCGGAGCAGTAATAATAACTTTTTCTGAATCTCTTGGTTCATGTTATCCGACTACTTCAATACTATTTTCGGATGTTGCCCTTCATCAAAATGACAGAGAACTGCTTCTTTTATATTTTCCTTCAATGCTTCCATCGTTTCAGCCTCGGTAAAGATGTTATCATCAAGCCCTTTTGCAATGTATCCTCCCTCAGGAGCTTCTTCAGCGATGAAAATTATTTCGGTCATCGTTTTCAAGTTGTATGAATATCAAATTTAACGATTTCAAGATTGTTATGTTTCATTCGGACCAAGCAGGGTGATCCTTAGGCTCAATTTAAATTGGTGAATCCCATTCCTTTCAAAAGCCACCTTGAAGTTACTTGCGTTTTTCACGTTTATTAATTTTCATGTTGCTATAAATTTATTATCATATATAAATAAATAACAAAACTTCCAGTTTTTTTGATCAATATTATTTAGTAATATATTAGTTGATATGAACCAATCCATTATTTAGCCAGATCTAGGCCGGGAATATATTCAAAATGCCTGTCTCTAGTCGCTAAGGGAACTTCGTACACAATACAAGCTGCAGCAATCCAGATATCATTTTCAGGAATCGGTTTTCCTTGCTCTTTTAACTCTTTTCTGATATTGGCGTATGCTTCAGCTACCGGGTAATTGCTATTTAGAATAGTACACCTGTTTATGAAAGCTCTAAAATTCTTTAAATTTTGTTTGGGCTTTGAAGAATTGATGGCTCCGAATAGCAGTTCACCACAAACAACATATGGAAGGTATATCTGATGATAATCAATGTAGCGTTTTATGATGGTTTGATTATCATTGAGAATATCAATAACAATATTAGTGTCTAAGGCAAGGCGATTATCTCTTTTTACCATTCACCTTCAATCTTATTGAATTCCCGATCAATTTGTTGTTTGATCTCATTGGCTTCCGAATCTGTTAGCGAACCTGCAAATTCTATAAAAGGATGCTTATTTTGTAAGGAAGGCTTTTTCAATTTCACCAAAAACTGATAAAGTTGCGCCAGAAGATCCGGTTGCAAGCTTTTTAATTCGGATAATATTTGTGTTCTCAGGTTCAAGGTTTTCTTTCTTGGTAAGGTAAATATAACGAATTCAATAAGGATTTGATACATTGAAAAGTAGAATAGCATTCGTTTACTCTGCCAGTCCCGCAAAATGTCAGGTTCTAAAATGCGGGATCAATAATCAAAAGCCGATAAAGCTGTTTGATTTTATCCGCTTTACTATAGCCAAACATTCATCCATACAAAGCCCTACCATGCTTCCTTTCTCTAAGCATAAAAACAATAATCTTTATATTTAGACATTATAAATAAGGGTACTTATCCATTCCCGATGCAACATGCCGGTTTTTTTTATTGATCAGGGTCGATATATCGTGTCCAGGAAATTTGTGCTATTATGCGGCATATTGCTTTATGCCTTCGTATCCTTCGCTCAACCTAAAAGTGCCTTAAACCCTTCCTGGAGCAATAAACGCATCCAACTCATTCCAACCCCTGCCGATACCATAACCCTCGATTCGCTCAGTATGATCCCCGGTTCCCTGACCATCAGCCGGGGAAAGCAATATTTCAACCCTGACCATTACTACCTGGATCCTTATAAGGCCAGGTTTCTATGGAAAGGACCCTCATATATAGATAGCCTGTTGCTGACTTACCGCGTATTTCCCTATGCCCTTGCGGCAACCTTCAAACACAAGGATATCGGCAACATCGATACTACGGATGAGGCCTTGCTGAATCCCTTTATTTATTCGCCCTTTTCCTCGGATCAGCAGTTGTTTGATTTTGGGAAATTGGATTATAACGGCAGCTTTTCCCGCGGTATTTCCTTTGGCAATAAACAGGATGTCGTGGTCAACTCGGATTTCAACCTGCAATTATCCGGTATGTTGAGTGAAGACGTCGAAGTGATCGCTGCAATGACCGACAACAATATTCCTATCCAGCCGGAGGGCAACACCCAGCAGATCCAGGAATTTGACAAAATATTTATCAAATTGAAAAAAGGCCAACAGCAACTGACCATGGGAGATTTTGTGATCAAACGGCCGGCAAGCCATTTTATGAATTTTACACGGAAGGTGAAGGGTGGGCAATACCAAACCCGGAAAATATTCGATAAAAAAAAGAGCCTGGGCACGGGTACGAGCCTGGCTTTGGCCAGGGGTAAATATAACCGCATGCAGTTTGTCGGACAGGAGGGCAACCAAGGGCCCTACCGCCTGAAAGGCGCCAATGACGAGAATTTCATTATCATCATGGCCGGCACCGAAAGGGTTTATGTCGACGGACTACTGATGGAAAGGGGCCTGGATCATGATTATATCATCGACTACAATTCCGCCGAGGTGACCTTTACACCCAACCGGCTGATCACGAAAGATATCAGGATCGTGATCGAATTCGAATATTCGAACCAAAACTTCACCCGGTCGCTGCTCCATCACCAGCAGTCGTATCGATCCGAGAAATTGACGATGACGATGAATATTTTTTCCGAGCAGGATCATAAGAATCAACCCATTCAGATCGTGGATGAATCCCGGAAAAAAGAGATCGGACAAGTCTTGAATGAAGCCGGAGACAGCCTGCATCAGGCTTTTTTACCCGGTGGTCAGGTCGTCAAAAAAGTAACGGACCGGGTAGGCATACTATATGAAAAGATCGATACCGTCGGAAGCTGGGGGAGGGATTCTGTCTTCGTTCATTCAACGGATACAACCGCACAGTTGTACCGGGTAAGCTTCACCAAGGTAGGGGAAGGCAAGGGCAACTACGAGATAGCCAGCGCTACGGTAAATGGACGTGTCTATGAATGGATCGCACCGGTGAACGGGCAGCTTTCTGGATCTTTCGAACCTATTATTCTACTGGTGGCCCCGCAAAAGAGGCAGATGATTGCTTTCGGTACTTCCTATCAACTGGATGAGGACCAAAAGGTATATTCCGAATTGGCCCTCAGCAATTTCGACCTGAACACCGGCTCCTCCAAAGACCGTGGGGATAACACCGGCGCAGTGGCCAAAGTGGGCTATGAAAAGCAGTGGACCCTGGGTGAAACCGCCCCGACCACCTTGAGCACGGGGGTAGATTACGAATATACCAACAAATATTTCACCCCTATTGAATTGTATCGGACGGTGGAATTCTCAAGAGACTGGAACCTGCCTCGGGTTTTACCGGTATTAGACCAGCATATGGGCAGCGCCGGTCTGACCTTTTCCCGCAAGCATCTGGGGAAGTTCAACTATCAGTTCTCGAATTTTCTAATGGAAAAGAATACCTACAACGGCTACCGGCATGTGGTCAATTCCAATTTGTCGAGGAATGGCTTCCGGATGATCCTCAGGGGAAGCTACCTGCAATCGGCCGGTGAGGAGCAACGGAGCAAGTTTTTACGTCCATTTGTAAATATCTCCAAAAACCTGCCGAAGTGGAAGGATTGGCGCTTAGGGGTAGTCGGAGAGCAGGAAGAAAACAAACGCTACAACAATGATGCGGATACGCTGGATGCTCAAAGTTTCCGCTTCGATCGCTGGAATGTATACCTACAAAAGATCGATTCGGCCGGTAATGAACTCGGTATCAACTATGGGGAACGATACGACCGCGCCCCGGTATCGGAAGGATTCCGCCAGTCGACCCTGGGGCAGACACTTACCCTCAACGGCGGCTTTTTTAACAATCCCCGGAACCGTCTGAAATGGGGCTTTACCTTCCGGAAGCTGGAGATCTCCGATTCCACCCTGACCACCCAGAAAGCCGAAGAATCCTTATTGAGCCGGGTCGAATACAACCTGGTGGCTGCCAAAGGTTTGTTCAACGGCAATACCTTTTATGAGATCGGCACCGGCCAGGAACAAAAGCGGGAATTTGAATTTCTGCCGGTTCAGGAGGGTGTGGGCACGCATACCTGGACCGACTACGACAAGGACGGGGTGCAGGACCTCAATGAGTTCGAAATAGCCGTATTCCAGGACCAGGCGGAATATATCAAGATATTTACCCCTACCGACGAATTTCAAAAAGTCAGGTTTATCCAGTTCTCCCAAAATCTAAGCGTCAATCCCAGGGCTATCTGGCATTCCAAAACAGGCTTGAGAAAGCTGATCAGCCGCTTCAATACCCAATCCTTCCTGCAGATCAACCGCAAGGTTTTCGATAATGCCGATGTATCGCCGTTTAACCCCTTTGTCCTGGAGGTGGAAGATACCACCTTGGTATCCCTGAGTTCGTCAGCCAGGAATGTGCTTTATTTCAATCGGACCAGCCCGGTATTCGGGATGGATCTGCGGTGGAACGACAACCGCAACAAATCCGTCCTCACCAGCGGCTTTGAAAGCAGGATCCGCCAGGAAGTCGGTTCGAGAGCACGGTTGAACCTCAGCAAAAGTATCACCACCGAACTGAAGGTAGACCAGGGGATCAAATCAAAAGATATTTTTTCCCGCCGCGATTATGAAGTGAATTATAGTTCCGTCGAACCAAAGGTAACCCTCATCTACAAAAACATCTTACGGGCCTCGGTGTTCTACAACTACCTGGAGAGCAAGAATCATCCCGATTATGGTGGAGAAGTTGCCTTTTCCAACAAGTTTACGGCCGATGTCAGGTATAATGTGGTTTCAAAAAGCGCATTGAATGTATCCTTTTCCTATGCCTCGGTCGTCTACGATTTCCCGAATAATACCCCGGTAGCCTTTGTCATTCTGCAAGGCCTCGAACCGGGGAATAATTTTCTGTGGAATGTTAGTTTGGAAAGAAAACTATCCGGGAATTTGCAATTGAGCCTGACCTACGACGGCCGGAAAATCGCGGATAATCAAACGGTTCATATCGGGGGAGCCCAGGTAAGGGCGTTGTTCTGAACCGGTTGAACGTGCACTTTACCAGGCTATGCAAAGGATGTTCCGTTTTAAATCAAAAATCCTTTTCAAATTCAAAACAGTCCACATTGGAAGGGAATAATTTCCCGATGTTATTATTACAGGTACCGAAAAGATAGGAGACAGAGATTCCTGCAAACAGGTACCAATCCTTTCTTTTGGGATTACCTGCCGCGTTGGGAATATCCAATTGATCGGTAAATGACCGGGTGGCATT
>JANQFB010000313.1 GCA_028278085.1 Chitinophagales bacterium | reverse complement strand
TTGCTCAGGGTGCCCGGCTCTCCAAGTACCGGTAGTTGTTCCGCTACTTCCTTATGGAGGTCAGGGATCAGGCGAAGCTTTTCCGCGATCTTTTCAATGAAGCTATGGTTGGTGCTTTTGGTCATGCTGGATATCAATCGGTGGTTAGCTCAATGGGATCCGTTGAGGCGCGTTTACCCACAGGTGTTCAGTGATGTAAATACCGGCTATCATCAACAAAGCCCCGACAACATTCATCGCCGGAACCGGTGTATGGAATAACAAGATCGGTAAAATATTGCCCACCAGCACCACGCCTCCCCAAAACAGGTAACGGTAAGGCCCACCCAGGATCCACCGGACCGTTTTCCTGGCATCGGCTGTCGGATGGCCGATCGTCAATTCCGTACCGATGATCAGTAGGTTAAGCCCGATCACGATCTCGGAACCGATGTGCAAAAACAGGCCCCAACCTTTTAATTCCGGTAAAAAATACATGGCCCCATAAAATAATCCGATACCGGCCATCAGGCTATGCACCAGCATGTGCAGGGGTAAGACGGGACTTTGCCAAAAATCCCTTCCTTTGGCCTGGGCGAAGAGGAAGGCGGTATATACCGCGGCAAAAACCGCTATGATAGCAGCGCTCCATAAAGCCAGGGATTCCAGGATCGTCCAGGACTGCCATATGGCCACCAGCCAGAGCGTTAATAAGCCGCCGAATGCCGATAGCCCGTAACCTCCCCTGACCAGCCAGGAAGTCCAGTTAGGCCGTAGCAAAACATACAGAAAGCGCTTGGGTTGGTCGAGGTCTTTGACCAACAGGATCAGTGTTAAGACTAAAAACAACAAAGCCACCGTACCCGAAAAATATTTAATGGGGTCGTTAACAGGCTCCGGCAGCAATATGGAAGCGCAAGCGGTTACCAGCAAAGCGCCACAGGATACCGCCTTGGTCCATACATAACCCGATACTTCCCAGCCCCACAAAATTCCTTTATCGGGGGCATCGTACACCCGCTTCGATCGGTTAAGCAAAAGGTCGATGGATTTCGCGGTAGCGATTGTCTTAGCAGCTTGAGGTTGGCCGGTTTGTATAGTCGGTGGAGGAGGATGGGTATTAGCGCCGGAACCGGCAAAATGCCCGACCCCTCCGGCCTGGGAACTGAAAATATACTCGTCGGATCTGTTGGTGGCAGTGGGTTGTAACACAGCACTGTCGCCGTCGATATAAAAAACGTTGGGGAGGGTGCCTTTTTCCGCTTTACGGACACTGACCGTTTCCCGGGCCAGGGTTTTTGCGATCGTTGATCCGGGGTTGTCGAGATCTCCGGAAATAATAGCCTGCTCCGGGCATACATTTACACAGGCCGGCTCCAGGCCAATATCGATCCGGTGGGCACAATAATTGCATTTCGCTGCCGTATGGGATCCGGGGTCGATATACAAAGCATCATAAGGGCATGCCTGCATGCAGGCTTTACACCCGATACAACGGTCATTATTGAAGTCGACAATACCGTCTTCTCTGCGGAACAATGCCTGGGTCGGGCAGATCGTTACACAAGGAGCGTCCGTGCAATGATTGCACCGCATGACCGAAAAAAGGCGACGGGTATCGGGAAAGGTTCCCTTTTCCACTTGTTTCACCCAGGTTCTGTTGACACCTACCGGTACATCATGTTCCGACTTACAGGCAACGGTACAGGCATGGCAGCCGATACATTTTCTATTGTCGATGATGAATCCGTATTGCATGTAACGCCCGGCGACTAATGGAGGATTAAAGTGAACAGGAGCACGCCTACAGTTTTTCCAAGGATGCAAGTTAGTAATTTCGATCAAAGGTTCTATAGAGAATGTAAAAAATCCTTTCCCGCATCCTGGTGCTCTATCCAAACAGTGCTATATCCCGTTTATGCTCATCAACCAGTGGTACCATTTAATCATTGAAAAGGACACTTTAACTGCCGTATCGGACAGCTTGCTAATTACCGCCCCGGGCATTGAACAGATAGGTTAACTTTAGGACAAATCATAATCCTAGCCTAAAATCTATTAACTATGTCCAAAAAATTAAAACCGAAATTAAGTCTGGCAACGCTTCGGGTTAAGAGTTTTGTAACCTCCCTCGACAAGGAAGCGGAAAAAACCGTTCAAGGTGGCCGAACGCCCCTGCACACGAAAGAAGGCCCCAAATGTTGGAGTTTGCAAACCCATACCTTTTCTAACCCCTGCACGAGCTGGGATGAATCGGGGAGACCCTTATGCGGACCGACAAAGGTACTTTGCGATAGATAAAATCCGGTTGCCTCATTATCCTGGCCGACTTTTATCGATTATTGCCCAGGCATGATAAGATGTAAAAGAAAGCCGGAGCTATTCTCGGACGATAATCAAGTAAATCCCCCTATAAGATCAAAGATCAGAATGCTGTAAAATCATCAGAACATTGGATCTGATAATAGATCTTTTTAATAAGATGCCTTCTCTCTATTCTGTTGTTTTTCGGAAAAAAAGCACTTCTTCGGGAGTGCTTTTTTAATTGTATTGCACTCCTTTTTATCCTTGTTCGAACGGGGCACCCTTCAT
>JANQFB010000284.1 GCA_028278085.1 Chitinophagales bacterium | reverse complement strand
ATTAAAAAATTTAAGGGCATGGATAACAGCATCGATGGTGGGCGCCGTATCCTCAGCCAGGTCAGGGGGGCGGAGAAATGGTACCGCTGCCCCTAATGCCTTACTGATCTCCGCAATTTCCGGATCCTCCGTGGAGACAACAACTTTCGATAAACCTTTACTGGCCCGGGCGGCAGCAATCGTATAGCCGATCAAGGGTCTGCCGTTGAGCAGCTTGATATTCTTGCGGGGTATCCCTTTGGAGCCCCCTCTAGCCGGTATTAATCCGAGAACCCGCATGGCCGGTTATGTTATCAGTAAGCTATTTTTTTAGCAGCAGTTAATTCGGCGCCGGCAATGATCTCTGCAATGAATTGCCCTGCCTGGCCGGCCCCATATATGGTATCAGCCTCATAGGCCCCATGATCGATCTGTGTTTTGATCGCATGCATAATCTCCTGCCGATCATAGCCGGAATCGATAGCATTGATGCCTCTTTCCCTTCCGGATTGTCTGCTGCCTATATTCACAGCCGGAACACCAAGGTAGGAGCATTCCCTGATCCCGACGCTGGAATTGCCGACGATGCATTGACTGTGTTTAAGGAAAATGAGAAAATCCTCGGGTTCCATATTCCTGAAGAAATGGATATGCTTGATCTCATGTATTTCTCTGAAAGATCTGATGCCTTTGGAGGTACCGTCGGTGCCGGCGTCAATATTCGGCCAAAACCAAAATGCCGGAATTCCCAGCGTTGCCACCGCTTCCAGGGTTTCTTCGATCTGATCCCTCGACCGGTCGTACTCTGTTGTTACCGGATGTTGCATCACCACAATATAGCCCTTCGACGGATCGGGTTGGCTCCCCACACCCCCATACCGGCTATATGGATCGAAACCAAGCTCCTGATGGTTGGCTATGGCATGTGCCAGGTCAATGGAAGGACAACCGGTAACAAAGACTTTTTCGCTGCTTTCCCCCATTTTGATGATCCTTTCTTTGGCTTTTTCCGTTGAAACCAGGTGCAGATCGGCTAATTTCGTGATAGCGTGGCGCACCTTTTCATCGATATTCCCGGTAACCTCCCCTCCCTGGATATGGACAAGCGGAATATTCATATAGGCCGCTGCGATCGCTGTTGACATGGTTTCAAAACGGTCTGCAACCGTTACAACATAGTCCGGATCTTCATGGTTAAAAACATTGGACAACTCGATGATACCCAGACCTGTGGTTTTAGCCTGGCCGGTCAGGTTCCCGCTTTCCACCACATTGTAAACTTTAGAACTTATCGTAAATCCGTCTTTTTCAATAACGTCTACCGCCGACCCATACCGGTCGAGGAGGGCTGATGCAGCCACTACCAATACCAGCTCGAGTTGTTCATGATCCCTGATGGCCTGCAAGGCGGATTTGATCCGGCTATAGCTGGCCCGGGCAGTGATCACAACACATATTTTCTTCTGTTTCATCAATCGATCAGATCAGATTCCTTTAAAAAATCATGTTTCAACTTGTCTTTGTTCAGCTTTTTGCCAATGACGGATCGATATTGGCTGGCGGCAATGCCTTCACCCTTAGGCTTCGTGGATTCCAGGTCGGTGAACGAAAGGATATGTCCTTTGGGAAGATCCCTGGTGAGGGATAGCGACTTTTCAAAGGTCCGTTTTAGATCGGCAAATGCAGTAGTGTCTGATTTATCGACAGGGCTGTCCAGTGATCTTTCGATCATCCGGACCCCTTCGACCAATAACCCCACCTCATCGATGGTCAGGGATGAGCTGGCATCGGGACCGAACATGCGTTTGTCGAATACGATATGGAATTCCAGGACGCTGGCTCCCAGCGCTACGGCTGCAATGCCCGGATATACAGCACCGGAATGATCGGAAAAGCCGATGGGCACCTCCGGGAACTTCTCCTTCAATTGCGGGATTACATTGAGTCCAAGCTGTTCCGCTGCGGTAGGATAGCTCGTGGTGCACTGCAGGATAGTCAATGCATTGCCGAAAGGCTTGAGAAAGGCAACGGTAGCGGATAACTCGTTCAAAGAGCTCATACCGGAGGAAAGTATGACCGGTTTTTTTGTTTGCCCGATCCGTTCCAGCATCAGGTAATTGTTAATATCCCCCGATCCGACCTTGTACCGGTTTACCCCTATGGATTCAAGAAGGTCGACTGCTGCCACCGAAAAGGGAGTAGCCATAAATTCCACACCGGCGTTTTCGCAATGAGATTTGATCTCCTGCCACTGCTCCTTAGTAAAAGACATTCGCTTCCAGTAGTCGAACCGGGTCTTATCTTCATAGGAAAAGTTGGTTCTGAAGGGTTCCTGCGGGCTACTTTCGGCTTCGGCAATATGGATCTGGAACTTGATGGCATCTATGCCGGTTTTGCTGACAGCGTCAATATAAGAATGTAATATGCCCAGGCTACCATCATGTGCCTGACCTACTTCTGCAACTAAAAAGACCTTACCCATGCTTATTCTTGATTTGCATAATAGCCGGAGCCGTAATAAGCGTGATAGCCTCCGTAGCCGTAATGGTGACGATTGACCTTAATATCATTAAGAATGAGCGAGGGCTTAACCAATTCGCCCTTTGTATGCAGCTCTTCCAGGTATTTGAGGATCTCTTTCCGGGTATATTTATATCTTACCACGAACAGGGTGTTGGTAATAAAATCCCTTAATAATAAAGCGTCTGCAACCACCATGGGTGGTGAATCCAGTAAGATATAATCGAATTCTTTTTTCAATTCACCCAGTAACGCTTTCATTTTACCGGACATGATCAGTTCGGCAGGATTAGGAGGGATCGGACCGCTGACAATATAGGAGAAGTATTTATTATTGGGGTAGCTATTGATGATCTCTTCCAGCTCACTTTGACCAGTAAGGTAATTGGTAATACCCACCTTATTCCCCGAACCCAGGTATTCGGATACCTTGGGCTTCCGGAGGTCAAGGTCAACCACCACCACCTTTTTCCCGGATAAAGCGATCGTTAGCCCCAGGTTCAACGCAATGACTGATTTCCCTTCCCCGGAAACCGAAGACGTGATCAATATGACCTGCTTTTCCCTATAGAGATTTAAATAATTCAGGTTTGTTCTCAACAGCCTGAACATTTCCGCGATGGCCGAACGGTCTCCGTTGCTGATAATTATCTTTTCTTTCGTTTTATTATGTGGGATCCTGCCGACGATAGGTATACTGGTAATATTTTTCAGCATTTCCTCGGAATTAATGGTGGTTTCAAAAAATGAAATGCCGGCAATGATCAGGATGGGCAGGAATAGTCCTAATAAAATGCTTCCCATCAAGACAAGCTTTTTTTGTGGGAATACCGGTCGTTTACTGCTCCTGGCGGGTTCGATGACGCGGGTGTTGGCTGTGGTAATCGCCATCGACAATGCCGTTTCTTCCTTTTTCTGCAACAAAAACAGGAACAGGTTTTCTTTCACGGATTGCATCCTGAGCTTTTCCAGTAATTGCTTTTCCACAACCGGAACAGCGCCCAGGTCTTTCTTGGATCGATTGATTTCCAGCTTTGTTTTCTCTACCGGGATTTTCAGATCCTGTTGCAGGTTTTGGATGGATACAAGGATCAGTTTTTTGATGTCATCCAAGCGGTTTTGATTATTAATGATCAGGGGACTTTCCTCGGAAACCGTTTCGGATAGTTTTTTTTGTGTTAAGAACAAAGTGTTGTATTCGTTGATCAGCCCGCCTAATGAAGGATCGGCGCTCGCGACATTGGTAGGAATGAGGTCGTTATTATGTTGGGACAGATCTTCCTCCAATGACCTCAGGAGCTCTTGCTGCACTTCGTAGGAGGATAGTTTGGCCACGGAAGATCTCAATTCTTCCAGGGCAAAAGCCAAACTTGCGGAAGCGTTTTCCGTGATGATCTCATTTTCACTTTTAAAACGCTCGATATCGCCCTCCACTTCATTCAATTCATCGGTAAGCCTATGCATCCTTTCATCAATAAACGAAATGGTATTTTTTAGAACCTGGGTATTGTCGCTTATTTCTTCTTCATTGTAAACAGCAATGACCGTATTAATGAAATCTTTGGCTTTTTCCGGCGATTGGTCGGTTAATTTCAGTTCGAGTATGCTTGAGGAAACCTGTATCCCCACCACTTCGATTTGTAAGGAATTTTTATACATGGCCGCAACGTCTTCCGCCTGCATAATACTGATCCGGAAAGGGCCGGGAACCATTTTCGCTGCATAATTCCGGTTGATCAAAAATTCACCGTAATCATTTTTAAAACCTTCCCCCAAATTATAGACGGCCCCCTTTTCTTCCGGTTTTAGCCGGAATTCAAAATCATTGTAATAGCCAACTTTGATATAAAAGGTAAAGCTGGTAATACCCTCGGGCAGTTTATAGATATCCAGCTTGATCGGGGATTCATTGTACAATTCCGTATCCTTGATCCTGCCAAGGCCGGTATAGGTGACATTAGCTTTTATCCTTTCTATGGTCTTGGTAATGATCGGGCGTGATTTTAGGATCTCGATCTCATTGCTGATATCTTTTCCTCCGCCGTAAATGCCCAGATCTTCCGCCAAGATGCCTGCCTCCGACAAATTGCCGCTTCTCCCGATACTCTTGATCATCAATTTGGCTTTTGTTAGATATAGGGGAGTAGCATATCTCAGGTAGATCTGTCCAAACGGTACCGTAAGACCCAGACCGATCAGGAAGAGCCACCAATGGGATATTAATTTACCGATCCAGTATCGAAGATCGATTTGCAGATCCGGGTTGCCGGGTTTGGTTGGTAAGCTTGTTGGTTTTTTCAAGGTTTGGATTTTAACGTAATCGAAAGATCGTTAGCGTTAATAAAACCAGGCTTATCCCTACGGTCACATAGGGCAGGACCTTCGATTCCCGGTCCCTGATCGTACCTAATTTAGATTTATCAGGCTTGACATATACGACATCATTTTGCCGCAGGTAAAAATAGGGAGAATTCAATATTTCACTGCTGTAAAAGTTGACATACCCAAAGCTGCGCATATTACCGTCTTCCCGGATGATCAGGATGCTGTCGCGCCTGGCATAGGAAGTGAAATCCCCGGCAAGCGTTATGGCTTCAATGATACTGATGCGCTCATTATCTACGGTGAAATTTCCCGGACTATTCACTTCACCGTTAACGTTGATCTTGAAATTCATCACCCGCATGTTGATGACCGGAGGTTTGACAAAGTATTTATTGAGATCCTTCAATAGCTTGGCTTTACCTTCTTCCGTGGTATAACCCGTTAACCTTACTTTGCCCAACAGCGGAAAATCTATGTTTCCATCGGAGCTGACCATATAGCCACTTTCCTGGTATTCGTTAAAGAAGCTGACCACATCTGATTCGAGGCTGCCGATCTCAATATGTAAAATGTCGCCCGGCTGAATGCGAATAGGTTTGTAATTGGTGATGGTCTGCGGGGTTGAAAATAAATGAGCCGATTGTTTATAATTAACGATGGCTTTATAGGGGACACACGCACTCACCCATAGCGTAACCAAACATATGAAAACGTAATGTCTTAGGGCCATATCAATGTATTTCCTTTTCAACCAAGGGCTGCCTATTCGTTTCAACAGGGCATGCTATCATAGTCGTAAAGCCGCTACTGACTCGATGGAATCCGGAGTTCACAGGTAAAAAAGTTTTAACCCGCTGATAGCATATGTTTTCCATAAAACCATGTATACAGCGGGATAATATACTCGAAAAGTACTGGTAAACATACGAAATTGTGAATATTTTGGATGTTCCGGTTGCCGGATCTTAAGGTGTATGGGTTAATGGCATCCAAAAGCATGAGATTTGTGGGTTAAAGGCGGATCCAACCGGTGGGTACAAGATCGGAGGTATCATAATCACCCTCGTTGAACCAGTTTTTCGGGGCGATCACTTGTTTATTGGCATGCTCATTCAACCACACCGCCCACCAGGCAAAGGAACTGTTGGGGATGATAAAGTGCTTGCAGGCCTGCATCAGCCTTAGGTAATTTCCGAATTTTTCGCCCTTGACATCATGCCTCACGATAGTTACTGGATGCGGAAAGCGGATGTTTTCTTCACACCAGGGGATATCATCGGAGAACACGAAAAAATTAGGGTCTTTGACCAAGGCTGCCATTTTAGCCGCTGACCGCATAAAATAATCCAGGTTAGTAGCGTTCAGCACTGGGTTGGTCAAAAAATCCGTGCGCCTGACATTCAAACAAATGGCATTGCTATTCGTGATGTTGTGGTATATTTCTTTCGAGGCGGGTAATAAGGGTTGTTTGTAGGTAAACTCCTTTTTCAGGATCTCCCGGATCGATTCAAAATACAAACCGCTTTGCCACCATCCTTCATACACCGTATGATCGATAGGGTTTGATAGGAGTTCCCGGTCGGTGTGAAAATGCTTTTCTTTTTCATAATGCTTGCCACGGGCTACCCATGTCCGCAGCCCTTTCCCGATCTTTGATGAGCGGATCCTATAGATCGACCGGAGCATATCCGGACGGATGGTGAATTGTTCATCGATATTGAAGATCGAAAGATCATAATCCCGGTAAATACGGTCCGGGCCTCTGGCCCTGTCCAGTAACAGCGTACAATCTATTTTCAATTGGGTGTCGAGCTTGGTGGCCATTGCTTTCCCAAATGCATACTGGAACATCTGATTCCCCCTACCTCCTTTGAGCCGTATAATGATCATAGGTAATGAATTGTCAGGGATTTTCAGCTCCCTTTCACGGGGTTCATATATTTTTTCATGTGAGCCAAATGCACGGCTTCGATCGACCGGTTGACGGCCAGAATATCGATCCCCATGTCGAACAGGGCATATTTTGTTTCCAGGAAATCGATAGAATCCCGAAGATCATCCCGGGAGAGGTGATTGAACTCATAAAGGATGAATGCCGGCGAATATTTTTTGAGGTCCAATTGTGAAAGGATTGCCCAATCATGGCCTTCCGTATCGATATGCAAAATATCAAAGTGCGGGACCTCGTGCGTATCCAGCAAAGCCTGAAGGGTCATCCCTACCAGCGAGTCAGATCGTATAAAGGGTTCCAGCTCCGGACCAAGCTCTTGCAGGATATGTTGCTTATTGAAAGAACCCAGTTGATCATACCAATAAGGCAGATCGTTCAGGTGGTCTTTGGCAGATGGATCCACCCAGAAAAAGTCGAGTTTTTGTCCGTTGTTGATCGCAACTTGCTGGAACCGGAATCGCCCGGGATCGGGGTAATTTTTTTTCAAACGCTCGAAAATATAGGGAACCGGCTCTACAAACAGCCCCCTCCACTGCACATTTTGGTGTAACAACTGGTACAGGGGATCACCGGTTTTCCCATCATTGGAACCGATCTGGATCACGTAAGCTTCCTGTTGCCCCAGCACTTTATTGAACCAGTAAGCCGGATATCGCCGGTCTTTCAAAAACGGTTTTTTGAAGATCCTTCTTTTGATCCGGGATAAATAGGTTCTCACGTTCATGATAGCTGTTTCTTGGCAACATCCACATGCTCCAATCCCTCGTATTGAGGAGATTTCATGACCAATAAGCCGTCCCAGGAATAGGATTCGTCTTTATTGACATCGGCCACTAATTTGAAATCATACTTGAGCAAACGCTCCCGGCAATCCGCATGCAATTCATTGGAATGGGTAGAGATAAAAACATAACCGACCCGGTTTCCGGATAACATCGCTTCGGAACCCTGAAGCATTTCTTCCTCGAATCCTTGAATATCGGAATGCAGGATGTCGATAAATTCGATACCATTTTTCCGGCATATCTCATCCACGGTGGTAATATTCAGCGCATGGTCCTTTGCCTTCCCGATACCGGCATGGATAAATTTACCTTTCAGATGGTTCAGGCGAAAATTTCTTTTGCCATAGTGCAGGAATTTCCGGTTCGGCTCTACCATAATACACCTGGCTTGTGGAAACAGGGTCAGCAACCACATGGAGTAAAACGACCAGTAGGCGCCCAGTTCCAGCATGGTTAGTGGCGCATCCGGAGCGATATGCTTCAGTACTTCCTGGAATACCTTTTCTTCCTGGGGTTCGTGAACGCCCTTGTTATCGATGAGCATTTTGGTCATCGGGAAACTGTAGTAGCTCAGCGGGTCGGTTTTAATACCGTTGTGCATCACCAATTTCCCATCGACAAAGGTACCGGCAGCGGAATGCCTGGGGATGTCCGCATTATCTTCCGCCTGCAGCACATCGTCGATCCTTTCCGCCCAATGTTCCCTGGCTCTTTCGTTGACCCCCTCCATTAGGTCGATATTTTGGTCCAGGAGATAGGATAGTTTCATCCGGTTGGTCTTGTCTTTCCGATCGAAATAATAGGAGCTCAACAGGTCGGGAGCATACTTGGAATGGAGAAAATCTTTGATCAATTGTTTGATGATGCGCATGACCGGTTAGGATTGCCAGGTTTCAAAAAGTGTTATATCCAGGCTGTTGTAGCTACGGATCAATTGCAGATCCCCTGGATCGGGTTGGGGGTAGTTCGGTTTTCTTTCATAAGGGGTCTCCTCAAAAGGA
>JANQFB010000253.1 GCA_028278085.1 Chitinophagales bacterium | reverse complement strand
ATGCCACACCCGGAACCTATAACCTTTTCCTGGAAACAGAAGATGGCAACGGATGTATTGCCCATTACAGCGATTCCATTACCATCACTCCGCCTCATGTCATTGCTGATTTCAGCTATGTGATCACCGGACTGGATGTTTGTTTCACCGATCTGTCGCTGAACAATCCGGATTCCCTGCGTTGGGACTTCGGTGACGGCGCCTGGTGGTTCCAGGATTCATTGATCTGCCATTCCTATATTTCCGATGGTAAATTCGAGGTTTGCCTGGGTGTGAACAATACTTTCAGCAGCGATACCACCTGTGATTCCATTACCCTGGTTTTGCAAGCCCCGACCGCTGATTTCTGCTATGTGACCAATGGACTGACTGTAACCTTTTATGATCAAAGTACCAATGCTCCGGTGAACTGGTTCTGGGATAACGGCGACGGCTCTCCGCTCGTTACCGGCGTATCTTCCCACACCCATACCTATGCTACGGCTGGTTTGAAATTTGTTTCCCTCACAGTTGTGAACGGGCAGGGCTCGGATAATAAAACGGAGTTTGTAACCGTGCAGGTCGGCGAATCCACACCGGAAGAAGATATCAGTTATACCAATAGTGGCCTGACCGTAAATTTTACCGATCAATCCTCCAACAACCCGAACGCCTGGCTTTGGGATTTCGGAGATGGAAACACCCTGGATAACGGAACCCATGCCGGTTCTGATCCGATCGATCCGGCGGATGACAATGGCGGATTGACCGGCGGTACTTACCAGGATCCTTCGCATACCTATCCGGCCCGTGGTTCCTATACCGTATGTTTGGAAGCTTCCATTAAAGTCGGCGCTTCTGCCAACAACGATGGCTGTAGCGATTCCTGCTTTACCGTTAACGTGATCACACCTCCGATCGCCGGCTGGACGGCTGACACTTCCGGAGGCCTGGTGGTTCAGTTTACCGATACCTCCTGGTATATGACCGGTGCGGAGGCCCCCTTATCATGGGCCTGGGATTTTGACAACGATGCCATCACAGACGCTACCGTTCCGAATCCTACCTTCATTTTCCCGTCTACTGGTGTCTATATGGTTTGTTTGACGGTAACCAATGTCGACGGTTCGGATACCTTTTGCCGGAACCTGAATGTTGCCGATGTACCCCCGGTAGCCTTGTTCTCCTGGGTGGATAATGGTAACCTGACGGTCGATTTTACCGATCAATCCCTGAACGGTCCGACCGATTGGGACTGGGACTTCGGTGATACCAATACCGATAATGTGCAGCATCCTTCTCATACGTATGCGGCCCAGGGCCCCTATAATGTTTGCCTGGAAGTCGAAAATGCATCCGGCAGCGATGATACCTGTATCATGATCAATGTGGTGGTTCAGCCTCCGGTTGCCAATTTCGGAGCCGATCAAACCCAGATCTGTATCAACGAATCCGTGTCCTTTACCGACAGTTCCACCAACCTGATCACCACCTGGAGCTGGGATTTCGGTGCCGGGGCAACGCCTCCCAATGCCACAGGGCAAGGACCACATAATGTAACCTATACCACTGCCGGTCAGAAAACGGTCACCCTGGATCTCACCGGCCCCGGTGGAACCGACAGTAAAACCCGGACAAATTACATCGATGTCAATAATCCACCCGTTACTTCGGCGATTACCGGTAACGACACCGTTTGTCAAAACGCCCTGGGCGAGATCTATTCGGTAACCGATAATCCTGCATCGACCTTTAGCTGGTCTGTTCCTACGGGCGCTACGATCACCTCCGGACAGACTACGCACAGTATCACCGTCGATTGGGGAACAGCCAGCAGCGGTAATGTTGAAGTTACCGAAACCCTTAACGGTTGCGACGGAACACCGGTATCTTTAAGTGTATTCGTGAAAACCAGTCCGGTAACTTCCGCGATCAACGGTCCCGCTGCTGTTTGTGAAAATGTTACCGGCATCGATTACTGGGTAACCGATAATCCCGGTTCGACCTTTAACTGGACCGTCGGTGGAAGCGGTACCATTCAAAGTGGTAACGGAACGGATTCCATTGTCGTGGATTGGGGCAGCACCGGAGGAGATGTGGAGGTTACGGAAACAGATTCACTGGGATGTAGTGGTGTTACCCAAACCTTAACCGTGGCCGTGGAAGTACCCATCAACCTGGTAATTACCGGGCCCACCACCGTTTGTGAAGGGGAAACCCGGACATACAGCGTTCAGAATACTGTCGGATCATCCTATAACTGGAATGTTTCCGGTGGAACGATCAGTTCCGGCCAGACTTCCAGTACCGTTACAGTTAACTGGGGAAGTCCGGGAGCCGGTTCCGTAGATGTAACCGAAACCACCTCCGGCGGATGCGTCGGTACCTTGGTGAGTGAATCGGTAACCATTAATGCTGTTCCGACGACCTCCGCGATTTCCGGTGATGACTCGACCTGTGTGGGCGATACGGAACTTTATTCCGTTAGTGTAACCGCGGGCTCCTCTTACAACTGGACTGTTCCGGGCGGAACGATCAACTCCGGCCAGGGCAGCAATTCCATCAGCGTAACCTGGAACACTGCTGGTTCTCATACGATCGACGTGGTGGAAACCAATAATGCCAATTGTGTCGGTGCAACTGTTTCGCTGACCGTTGAAGTTAGCGCAGCTCCGACAACATCAGCCATCACGGGTTCGAACACGGCCTGTGAAACGGAAGTCTTGACCTACTCCGTTACCAATACCCCCGGTTCCGATTATAACTGGAATATCAGCGGAGGAACGATCAATTCGGGACAGGGCAATAATTCCGTAACCGTAACCTGGACAAGCGCCGGAAACCGGAGCATTGAAGTAACGGAAACCAATGCCGGCGGATGTATCGGCACACCGCAGAGCTTGAATGTAACCGTAACGGATTGTACGCCCGAAGCGGAATTCACCTGTGTGGAGAATCTGCTGACGGTTGACTTTACGGATCAATCCACCAATGCGACCACCTGGTCATGGGAATTCGGCGACGGCAATACCGACAATGCCCAGCATCCACAGCATATTTATAGTAGCGCAGGTACCTATAACATTTGTCTGACCGTATCCAACAGCATCGGCCAAACAGATTCCACCTGCCATACCAAGACCCTGATCGATCAACCCAAGCCTGTAGCAAACTTTACCTGTATGGTCGATTCCATGGATGGTCTGATGGTCCATTTCACCGACAAATCCACCAACAATCCGAATATGTGGGATTGGGCCTTTGGCGATGGCGGAACCTCAACCATGCAGCATCCGACACATACCTATAACAAATACGGTATTTATATTGTAACCCTCACCGCTACCAACACCGGCGGTTTCCATGCCGCTTCGAAAGAAGTGGTGTTGAACAAGCACATCGTTGGTCTGGATGAGGCGGAAGCGGAGAAATACGTGAAGATCTATCCCGTACCGACCCGTGATGATCTGTTCGTTCAGGTCATGGGCGGAATGGCACATGAAGCTATTGTTAGCGTCTACGACCTGTCCGGCAAACAATTGCAGGTACCGGTCCGGTTGAACCAGGATAGATATAAGATCGATATGAACGATCAGGCCTCGGGCATGTATATCGTGAAATGCGAATTGCCTGACCTGGTGATCATGAAGCAGGTGATCGTCGCGCACTAAGGACGATCCCCTGACGGATAAACGAATGAAAGCTAAGCGCCCGATGATCCGGGTTGCTTAGCTTTTTTTATGCCGGTAGATCGTGGTGGCTAAGGTCGGTTGGGATATGCCCGGTGGTTCGATGGTTTTTTGATACTTGATGACCTGTACTTCCCTAACCGGGTTATCCGGGTGTTCGTTATTCCATTTTTTCATTTCATAGGCTGCCCATTGCCTCACAAATTCCTGCCAGGAATGGGCTTCGCTTTGGTAAACGCAGAAAAGATAGATAAACCGCTGCCAGGGATTTATTTTGTAAGGGATATAATCCGGTGGATGTTGATCGTAAGGCTTACCGGAAGAAAGGTCGATCCGCTGGCCGGTGTTTTCCAGGACCCCGGCTACCCTGGCCCACCCGGGCTGGATAATAGCATCGGGAGCGAACATATTCCACCGCTGTTGCATTAAGGGATACTCCCGGATATGGATAATAAAGGAAGGATAGGATACCGGCTTGAAATAGCTGATGCTAAAGACGATGTTAATATAAATGATGTAGACCGTAAAAACGATCGCCAGGCCGTTTTTGATCAAAGCAATGGATCCAAAGGGCTTTTCCCGGGAAACATCTTGCAGGTTCGGTTCCGGAACCTCCGGTGCTTTTGCCCAAAACTTATCATAAACAAACGAAGGCAGCAGCAATGCGCCGAAAATGGGGCCTAAGCTGGGAAATATACCGATATCCAGGAAAAAGAACAGCGGTATATGGAAAGTAAGGATGGCCAGGGCAGCGATCAGGCGGCCGGCAGGGATCCAGACGGGCGTTAAAAGAAATACCGGCAGGAAGATCTCAAAGAACCGTACACCATAGGTGGTGATCCTGCAAAAATTTTCAAACTGCATGAGCCAGGCGGCGGAAGGATAGATCCAGAAATCTTCCTGGAGGGCGTAGGTAAGTGCCCAGCCTTCTGTCCAGGTGTAGCCGTTTTTCGTAATACCGTTCACAAAATAGATGAAAGAGATCTGCACCAGCATCAAAAAGGGTACCCATCCGCCCACCAGGTTGGACGATCGTTGCCGACGGACCGGTTTGATACAAAACTTTTCGTCGATCGGGAGAAAAAGACTCCAAAACAGCATGATGATGAAGATGTCATCCGGACCCGAGTAGGTGACGATGGGGTTTCGCATTTGAATACTCCACAGGCCGATAAAGGCTACTATACCGGCGATCTTCGTGTTGATCCCCAGCATATAGAACCCATAGGCCAGCAAGGTCACGCCGAAAAAGGCATAGATGGATATATCGGTTGAAAAAACGGTCAGCAAGCCCCATTGATAAATAGGATTCAAATGCAGGACGATCAACCGGTCGATAACCCCTTCATCCGTGAAAAATTCCCGGATATACGGGATCTTGAACATCAGTAGGTCCAGGATCAGCGCCAGGCCCAGCAGAAACCTGAAGAGCCCGATAGCCCGGATATCCAGGCCCGAATAGTTATGCCATTTTTTGGTCCGGGTGATCATAACGGTTCATCAATACTATGATTTTCTAATGAAAAATCGGTATATGATAGCGGCTAAATTCACGGATCTCATTTTTGGCATACCAGGATCTTGCAAAATTAGCTTCTGCTTTGTTGAGGATCTCCAGGATAGGCTTATCATCCACCAGCAATGGGCTTCCGGTTAAGGGTATCCGTTCTGTGGGAATAAGCAATTTGTCCAGGTCGGGTTCCGGGAGCTTCCCGAGATAAGTTGAAGGGATCTTACGCCAGTCAGCCTTGCTGTGGCCGGCCATGAGTATGATATTTCCGGACTCCGGCAAGCTGAATACGGATAATTCCAGGCCGGCAGCTACAATCGTCCGGATTATCGATCGGGCTGCTCTTCCGATCTCACCTTCCGGATCTTTGACCACATTGATCAGGATAATGCCCTGCGGGGACAGTTTTTGTTGCATGACCTGAAAACTTTCGATCGTAAAAACCTGGTGAGGGGGCGTTTCGCCTTTAAATACATCGATGGCGATAAGGTCGTAAGCCTGGCTTGCTTTGCGCATAAAATGCCGGGCGTCGTCGATGTTTACCCGGACCCGGTCCCAAATGTCAGCGGGAATAAAAAAACGTTTGGCCGCTTCGACCACACTTTGGTCTATCTCGCAAATGTCTATCTTGAATTTCAACGCATCGAATCGTTCGACAAATGTTCCGCCGCCCAATCCGAGGATCAGGGCCCTGGAGTTTTCCGGCAAAATGGCTGTCAGCGCGGAAAAATAATTGATATAATTCAAATGCCCGGCAGCAGCAGCGCTCCTGTCGATAATGGTTTGCGGCATTCTGTTCACATAAAGCGTTCTTCGGTCGAATTCCTGGCCAGCGGATGCACCCTTTTGAAAAAAATCACATACC
>JANQFB010000246.1 GCA_028278085.1 Chitinophagales bacterium | reverse complement strand
GACTTGGTGGGCCTTGGCTGGACCCTGAACGCCGGTTCGATCAGCCGTCAACTGCGCGGCTTACCGGACGATACCAAACAGGATACCGCCATTTACTGGAATAAGAGAAGAGATAACTGGACAGGCGTGATCGGTGGTGATATCGGGTTCGAGGCTTTTAGCGTCGGCCTGGGGATCAATGCCCATCATCGCTACAACAATTACCGCGGATTTAGTAAAGTCACCTCGATTACCCCCGGTTTACTGGGTATTTCCGTTTCTTTTAACCGGGAAAATAATTATAACAGCTCCTTATCGGTTGGCTTCAACCCGATCCAGACGGTCAGTGGTATTGCCGGCTTTGCCAAAATGGCTAAGAATGGAATTAATTGGGACAAGGCATTTACCGCAGGTACGCCGAATTATGGCAAATATTACGGCAACCTGGTCGCTAAGAAATTAGCCAGCCAATCCTGGGGAACCTTCCAGAAAGGCGTGATGAAAGGAACCCAGGATTGGGGCTTTCCGCTGATCGCCCCGGAAATCGAATCCGAAGAGATCACCAACTGGAGCCTTGGCGGGATGATTGCGCCGAATGTACCGATCAGCGGCTCCCTGGGGGTTTTCGGCACTTATTCGGTCCAAAAATACAAAGCTTCCATACCCAAACCGACCTATGGATACTTATATGTCGGAACCGGCCAGTTAGATACGGCCGGGGTGCTGGATTATTTCACGGAAAAGAATACGGACTTTAACCGCAGGGATAAATTCCTGCCGGCTCCTTTTATGACGCCTGATATGTTCACCGTATCCGGTGAAGGCGTCGGGGGCAGCCTCCGGTTCCACAATAAGAGACCCGGTTTCGTCCGCAAACCCTTCACCAGGCATAAGGCCAGGACCAACAGTATCGGTTTTGAAGGAAATGTCGGGGGCCTGATCGGTGCGGGAACAGATGCCGGTATCGGAAAACATATCCTGGAAATGAATACCAAAGGATGGCATTTGGCAGATATCGATCCGGACGACAAACCATTCTTTGCCATGGATCATGAAGATGTGAACCGGAATTTTGTCGATTCCGCGGAAAATCGCTACTTCCATGAGCCCTATTTTGCACGGTTCAGCAACGATCTCGGTGGCAATGTCTTATTCGGAGACAACAAGGCTTCCAAAGCGAATATCGATAAAAACTTCCCACCTTACTTTCCCGGCAGCAGCCATGTCCGTGAAGAATTACGAAACGACCTGCACTCTTCCGACAACCTGACCGGACGGACTTCTTTCATCGGCTTTCATACCAACAATGAAATGCGCCAGGTCATGAATGTCAGGGGGGATAATGTACATTACAAGGCCTACAACAAAGATCCCGAGGTGGAAGGGCTGGTCAACAGAAGAGGAGGCGCCATCCGGGAAGGGATCGGAGAATATGTGATCTATAACACCTCCGGCAAACAATATACCTATGGTCTTCCGGTCTACTCCCGGCAGGAAAAGGATCTTTCCTACAGCGTGGAAGATCCTCAATTTATCCGGGGCAGGGACCGTGTCTTTAAAAATGTCAGCAACAGCGCCGTTAAAGTGGGTAATGAGCGGACGGAACCCTATGCCAATACCTGGTTGCTTACCGCTATTACCACCCCGGATTATATCGATAAGAACCTTGACGGACCTACCAATGATGATTTCGGGGGATGGACCCGTTTCCGGTACAAAAGAGTATTCGGATCCTATGATAAAACCGACCCCAGCTCGGCTGCCCAACCCTGGTACAAATGGCGGGTACCTTATAATGGCCTGAGCTATGACGCCAAAGAATTATCCGATCCTAATGACGATCTGGGCAGCGCTGCCGGCGGAGAACGGGAGATCTATTATCTCCAATATATCGAGACCAAAACCCATATTGCCAAATTCACCACCAAAAACAGGCTGGACGGCATGCCGGCCCATCAGAACTTCGAAACAGCCGCGCAAACCAATTCGGCTCACGGTAATTATACCGACAGCGTTCTTCAGTACCTGCATAAGATCGAGTTATTTGCCAAAGACGCGCAGGGTCAGCCGGGGCACCTGCTGAAAACCGTTCATTTTGAATATGATTATTCCCTGTGCCCCAATACGCCGAATAATATCAACTTCATCGAGGGTAGGAATGTGGAAACGGGGAAACTGACCCTTAAAAAGATCTGGTTCGAATACAACGGTATCGTTGAGCCGATGATTAGTCCCTATAAATTCGAATATTCCTATGATTTCTATAATGATCAGCATGTGTCACCGGATTATCCGCTCGACGAATACCCCAAAGTATCCTACCCGGAAGCTTATGCCCATCTCGACGATTATGGGCAGGAATATGTCAATGCGGCCACCAATTACAACAACCGGCCCTATGATCCGCTGGATGTCGACGGCTGGGGCAACTTCCGCGACAATGACCTGAACGGGGAAGACCGGTCAGCAAGAATGCGTCCCTGGCTGGATCAAGCCAATGCCCATGAATATGATCCGGCGATGTGGCACTTGAAACGGATCATTTTACCTTCGGGTGGGCAAATTCATGTGCAGTATGAACATGATGATTACCAGCACGTAGGTGGCCATAAGGCTTTATCGATGGTTAGTTTGTCCAAAATCCCCGGATTATTATCGGAAACAGATCAGGAGGAATTCGACCACTGTGTGGCCTTGGCCAGTGTATCTGATAATATCGCCGGCTATTGCAACCGCTATTATCTGAACCTGGAAGACGACTGGAACCTCTCAGCGGCGGAAAAGCAGGCATTCGTCCGGGAATTGCAGGCCTATTTCAAGGTCGGGGAATTCGAGGACGATGACAAGGAACAAAAAGCATATGTACGGTTCCTGTATAAGCTGATCGGCGAAAACTGGAATACACCGCCGAGTGGAAATCTTAGCTTATGCAATGTCGAATTCATCGACGGCTATGTTCCGGTGAGGATCGTCGAGCTGGATGAAAATAATGAGATCTACCTGAAGTTCGGTGATCCGCTCATGCTGTTTACCGACAATAAGGAACATTATTCCATCCCGGCTCAGATCTGTCGCGATTATGTGATGCTGGGACGTGTCGGAAATATCCGGGAAGGCTTGTGCGGAGGCGTTAACCCCGGTGCAGTGGTCAACACGATTACCCGGCCGGCCGATGTTCCGCCCTTGCTGTTCGAGATCCAGCAGAAAGCTTCCAATACGATCAGGGAAGTAGCGAATAGCCCTTATTTATGCCTCGACATCGATTCCAGTAATTCCTATGTCAGGATCCCCGTACCTAAAAACAAAAAAGGCGGTGGTGTCCGGGTAAAACGGTTGTTAAGATATGATTCCGGTATGGAAGGACCGGCCTCGCAAAATCTTTATGGTACCGAATACATTTATGAAACCCCCGACGGGTGGAGCTCCGGTGTGGCACAGAATGAACCCAATGCCCTGATCGAGGAAAATCCCTTTGTCGATTACCTGGTCAAACGTAAAGATATTGAAACGCCTTATAAGAAAGCCGTTGCCGGAATTGTCCGGGATCAGTTCGAAGGCCCCTATGGCTACAGTATGTTGCCGCCTGCCAATGTCGGCTATTCGAGAGTCGTGGTTAAAAGTATTTCGCCGATGGCTGAAAATGAGGCCGGGGAGCTGGAGATCATTAACCGGCAATCCAATCCCGGGTTTACCATCAAAACTTTTTACACGGACTATGATGAGGATTACCGGGTAGCGCTGGACAACACTGGTGTAACCGAAGATAAGATCAACCCGGTGATCATACCCTTGGGTCCGGTGGGTATCAACATGCATAAATACTGGAAATCCCAGGGCTACCTGGTGAAATTGTATAACATGCACGGTCAACCCAAAGCCGTTTCGACCTACGAGGGTAATTATGAAGATGTTCATGACACCGATCGCCTGATCAAAAGCCATGAAACCAGCTATACATATTATCCGCCTGACAGTGTGCCGATCCAGTCGGAG
>JANQFB010000162.1 GCA_028278085.1 Chitinophagales bacterium | reverse complement strand
AGAACAGCCTGGACGTTATCGAAACGGCTGCGGAGTACCTGGAGCAACATCAAAACCGGCCGGCTTTCGGCGGTATAAAGATCAAACCGGAAGATCCGGAAGTACGCAGGCAACAAGCCGCTGCCATGGCCCCATTATTAAGAGGATATTGTTCTTCGGAGATCCCCATGGTCGGACATTTCACCGACGCTGAAGATGTGCTCGAATTTACCGGGAGCATCGACTTGGAAAAACTGGCGCCTTTGGGAACGAGCTGCCCGGATCATTTCCTGCGGACCAAGATCAAACCCCTGGTACTCGAGCTGGATGTCGGTATCTCTTTCACCCCTGAGGTCGGCGACTACGTCGAAACGGCATTCGAGGATTATCGAAGATCCTACCTGGCCTACTATGAGTCCTGCAAAAATGCCGATAGTCCGCCGGTCCGCGATCCGAATCCGGTCATCATCCTGTGGCCCGGGATCGGGTTATTTGCCTTTGCCAAAAATAAACAGACCGCAAGAGTGGCGGCGGAATTCTATATCAACGCGATCCATGTCATGAAAGGGGCCGAAGCGGTTTCCGAATATGTGGCGCTATCGCCCCAGGAAGCTTTTAATATAGAATATTGGGCGTTGGAAGAAGCGAAATTGCAGCGTTTGCCCAAGCCGAACCCCCTTTCGGGAAAAGTGGTACTCATCACCGGAGGAGCCGGTGGGATCGGAAGGGCCATTGCCGCCAAATGTGGAGCGGAAGGGGCTTGTGTGTTTATTACGGACAACCATTCCGGGCGGCTGGAAGAGGCTAACGCCCTTTTAGGATCGTCGATTGCCGGGGATAACCTGGGAGCCACGCTATTGGATACGACCGATACCGGATCGATCGGGCGAGCATTTACCGAGTGTTGTCTGGCCTTCGGAGGCGTAGATATTATTGTGAACAGTGCAGGACTGGCCTTGTCCAAACCATTGAGCGAAACGACGGCTGAAGATTGGCAATTGATGCAACAGGTCATGGTCGAAGGGCAATTCCAGGTATCGAAGGCCGGTGTATCGATCCTGCGGCAACAAGGATTTGGCGGAGACATCATTAACATTGTCTCGAAGAATGCCCTGGTATCCGGGCCCAACAATGTGGCTTATGGAACGGCAAAAGCTGCGCAATTGCATATGTCGAGATTATTGGCCGCCGAATTGGGCGCAGACAATATCCGGGTAAATACCGTTAACCCGGATGCAGTGGTAGAAGGGAGCTTTATCTGGGAAGACGGTTGGGCGGCCGGAAGAGCCAAAGCTTATGGGATCAAACCCGAAGATTTGCCGGCCTTTTATGCCAAAAGAACCCTGTTGAATCAAACGATCTTGCCGGAAGATATCGCCAACGCTGTTTTTGTGCTGATCAGCGGCCAGTTGTCGAAAAGTACGGGTAATATTTTGAATGTCGACGGAGGGATCGCGCCGGCATTCGTCCGCTAAGGCTGCATTTGTTCCGGAAATTCGAATAACCATGATCCAATTTTCATCCTGTTATGATCGCCAATAAGACACAGATCGCCGAACACAATAGCTCAACAACTCACCAGGAGGCATTCGAGCAGTTGTCAGCCCGGTTAGCGGAGCAGGGTATCGATACGCCAGAGATCGTGCGACAATTATCCGGACTTCAGATCGCCATTCCCAGTTGGGCCCTTGGCGCCGGAGGAACGAGGTTCGGAAGGTTTTCCATGGGCGGTGAGCCCGGTAACCTGGAGCAGAAGATCGAAGATGTGGCCTTGATCCATCGGTTAACCCAATCCGCCGGAGCCATTTCCCTGCACATACCCTGGGATATTCCCGACGATCCGGAAACCATCCGCCAATTGGCCGCCACTCATGGCATAGCCTTCGACGCCGTTAATTCGAATACCTTCCAGGATCAACCCGGCCAGGAGCATTCCTACAAATTCGGTTCCCTTTGTCATGCGGATACGCGGGTGAGGGAACAGGCGATCCGGCATAATATCGAGGTGATCCGATATGGAGAAGCCCTGGGATCCAAAGCCATCACCATTTGGCTGGCCGATGGTTCCAGTTTCCCGGGACAACAAAATTTCCGGCACGCTTTTCAACGGACACTCGATTCCCTGCAAGCTATCTATGAGGAGCTGCCTGCGGATTGGCAAATGTTTATCGAGCATAAACCTTTTGAACCGAATTTCTATGCCACGGTGGTTCCCGATTGGGGTACTTCTTACCTGCTGGCGGAAAGCCTGGGTCCTCAGGCATCCTGTCTCGTCGACCTGGGCCATCATCTGCCGAACACCAATATCGAACAGATCGTCGCCACCCTGATGCTGAAGGGGAAGCTGGGCGGCTTCCATTTTAACGACAGCAAATATGGCGATGACGACCTAACGGTCGGCAGCATAAAGCCTTACCAGCTATTCCTGATCTTCCATGAACTGGTCTACGGGATGAAATGGCAAAATACGGGTCCGGGATCGCTGGCGTGGATGATCGATGCTAGTCATAACCTTAAAGATCCCCTGGAAGACCTGATGCAATCCCTGGAAGCGATCAAAATAGCTTATGCCCAGGCGCTGTTGGTCGACCAAAGGGCCTTGGAAGAAGCCCAGCAAAACTATGATGTGACCCTTGCCCAGGAGATCCTGCAAGCCGCTTATCGAACCGATGTCAGGCCCCTGCTTAGGGAAGCGCGGCTGCAATCGGGTGCAGCGATCGATCCGATCGCGCTTTATCGATCCCTCCAAGCCAGGGACCAACTGATCCGCCAACGGGGAGAAAAAAACATAGCCACCGGGCTCTGATCTATGGGCATTCCCGTTACTGCTATTTTCGATATTGGTAAAACCAACAAAAAATTCTTTTTATTCGATGAACAGGAGGACATCGTTTTCCAGTCCGAAACCACCCTTCCCGAGATCCCGGATGAAGAGGGCTATCCGGGTGAAGATCTTGCTGCCCTCCAAGCCTGGATCCTCGATACTTACCGGAAGGCCCTGCAATTAACCGACTTCCGGATCCAAAAACTCAATGCAACCACTTATGGCGCCAGTTTGGTCCATATCGATGAGCAGGGGAAGCCGGTCGGCCCGTTGTATAATTATCTCAAACCCTATCCACCGGATCTATTGGAAAAATTTTATGCGGACTATGGACCGGAGGGATTGTTTGCCCTGGAAACCGCTTCCCCTCCACTGGGAATGTTGAATGCAGGCCTTCAGATCTACCGGTTGAAATCGATGCAGCCGGCAATATTTAAAAAATGCCGCTACTCCCTGCATTTGCCCCAGTATTGCGCAGGCTTGTTCCACCAACAGGCCACCAGCGAATACACCAGCATCGGTTGTCATACCGCTCTTTGGGACTATCGAAAGCAAACCTACCATGACTGGGTTTTTCAAGAGGGGATCGATCATTTGTTCCCGGCTATCCAACCGAATTCCACCCTCTACCCGGTAAAGGAAAAGGATAATATTATCGAAGCCGGGATCGGTATTCACGATAGTTCGGCCGCCCTGATCCCCTACCTGGTGCAGGGCCAGGAACCCTTCCTGTTGTTGTCGACAGGCACCTGGTGCATCTGCCTGAATCCCTTCAGCCGTGATCCGTTGACTGCCGTCGAGCTGGCGGAGGATTGCCTGTATTATATGCGTACGGACGGTGCGCCGGTCAAGGCCTCCCGGTTGATGCTGGGCTATGAGCACGACCACCAGGTCGATAAGCTTTGCCAGTACTATCATGTCCCTGCGCACCAGGTGAAATCCATTGCATTTGATCCGGTGATATGGGAACAAGTCAGGCAAGAGGAAGGACCTCGCTATTTCTTCCGACATATCCCGGCTGGAGCACCTGATCCGGGAACCACCAGCGATCCCTTTCCGACACTCGAGGCAGCTTATCACAGGCTTATGCTCGAACTCATGAACCTGCAGTACGAAAAAATCAAATTAGCTGCCGGTAGCAGCCCGATCCGCAAGATCTTTGT
>JANQFB010000153.1 GCA_028278085.1 Chitinophagales bacterium | reverse complement strand
CATTAAATCTAACAGATCACTCAAGTAATTGGCGTTTGTGGTCAACAATCAGGCATCAATTAACTTCCGGACACGGCGGACATCAATAAACCATTATACGTACGGATCAATAATTGGTTTTCCGGTGAGAGCAAGCCAGGTCAAAGATAGGAAATTAAATATTTACTTTATTAATTTTGCAGACGCCCTTATTCCGGAGCAACCATACTAAATCCATAAAAAACACACATACTGATCCCGGATCAATACCCGGATCCGGAAATCCTGGAATTTAATTGCCGTGGATACGACTTCACCCATAGTGCTCTTTGTTTATAACCGGCCCATCCACACCCAAAAAACGCTGGAAAGCCTGATGGCCAATCCTTTGGCGAAGCAGTCATCCCTGTACATCTATTCCGATGGCGCTAAACCGGGCGCCGACCCGGCGGTACTCGAGAACATTCGGGCCGTTAGGAAGATTATCCGGGAAAAAAAATGGTGCCGGGAGGTGAACATTATCGAATCCGGCGAAAACAAAGGCCTGGCGCAAAGCATTACGGATGGGGTATCCTCGATCCTGGAACAATTCGACCGGCTAATTGTACTGGAAGATGACCTGGTCTTATCGCCCGGCTTTTTGGATTTTATGAATGAAGCCCTTGCCTTATACCAGGATCAACCGGAAGTGATGCACATCTCCGGCTATATGCCTCCGGTAAAAGCCCGGCTTGGGGATACCTTCTTCCTTAGGGCGGCCACCTGCTGGGGCTGGGCTACCTGGAAAAGATCCTGGAGCAAATATATAGCGGATGCCGATTATTGGATGGACCGCCTGCAAGATCCGAAGGTTTTGACAGCCTTCAACTGGGACAATAGTTGCCCCGACCTGTATGAACAGCTTCGCCTGAATGCTGCGGGTAAAATGCGAACCTGGGCCATAAAATGGTATGCCACGATATTTTTTGAAAAGGGGCTAAGCCTTCACCCGGGAACTTCCCTGGTGCAAAATATCGGGCACGACAGCAGCGGTATCCATTCCGATTCGACCAATGCTTATTATATTCCGGCGGTGGCCGATCATATCCGGGTGCAAAAAATTCCACTCGAAGAAGACCAGGAGGCCAGACAAGCCGTTTACCAATTCTATCGATCCATGCAGCCGGGGTTTATGGATAAGGCCAAGGAGAAGTTGTCGCTGCTCAAAAACAAATTCAGATAATACTTTCCCGGGGCTTTGCGTTTATTAGAACAACAACGATTAAAGTCCATTCGGGAAAAGCGCGCGTTCGACAGGCAAATTAAATTATTCACGTAATTTAAGCGTCGAATCATGAAAATTCTGCATTTACATGCCATGGATGAAATGGGCGCGGCGATCTCGGCCTTAAGATTCCATCAAAACCTGCAGACTTCCGGCTTGGAATCCCATTTTCTGGCTTTCCGGAAAACAACGCCCGGCACCCTGTCGGCTCCGCTGCAACGGCACTCCGGCGCGCGGTTAACCGGCAGGATCCTGAATAAGGTCTTTTACATGCTTTTTAAGCGTGACCTGAATGACCAGGTTTACCATTTCAAATTCAACCTCAACCTGCATACCCTCTCCACCCGGGAAATTTTAGCGTCGACTCCTTTTACACCCGATATTATCATCGCTCATTGGATCTCGGACGCCTATACCTATAAACATTTGTATGAATTGAAACAGCGCACCGGCGCTCCGGTGATCCTGTACCTGGTCGACATGGCCCATATGACTGGCGGATGCCACTATGCCTATGATTGTGAAGGCTACCTGCGGGATTGTAAGGCTTGCCCGGCCATCAGCGCTCCCTTGCTCCGGCACCGGGCACACCGTCACTGGCAGCAAAAAAAGCATTATCTCGACCGGATCGATCCGCTTATCGTAACCCCTACCGATGCCCTCGACCGGCAGGCGAAACAATCATCCCTGTTGAAAGACAGGCGCATTGAATTTATCATGCTGGGGGTAGATGAAACTGTTTTTACCCCCGGGAACCGGCAGGAAGCCAGGAAAACACTGGGCCTACCGCCGGATAAAACGATCCTGTTTTTTGGGGCGCAATTGGTGGAAGATAAACGCAAGGGTATGGAGCTGTTGATCGAAGCCTTGCAAATCGTTAAAGGAACGCTGGCCAATGGTCCCTCGCTCCGGGATAATATTTTTATGGCTATTGCCGGGCGAAAGCTGTCGTCCGTATTGGATCGTATGCCTTTCCCTTATGAATTTTTGGGTTACCTGGATACACCCGATGCCCTGGCCGGCGTTTACCAGGCAGCGGATTTTTTCATTTGTCCTTCCATCGAAGATTCCGGCCCGGTAATGATCAATGAAGCGGTCATGTGCGGCAGGCCGGTCGTGGCCTTCGATATGGGTGTGGCCCCTGACCTGGTCCATACCGGCCAAACAGGATACCGATGCCCGCAAAAAAATGCGCAGGACCTGGCAGCGGGGATCTTATCGCTGCTGGAAATGAGCGGGGAAAACAAAACGAAAATGGAAGAAGCCTGCCGGGCATTGGCCCTGTCGAAAACATCAGCAGCGGTTCAGATCAAAAATTTCAAGACGGTGTTTCAATCCTTAGGAACTTAAAACGCTTGCTGATGGATTGGTCAACATTTGAAATATTTACGACGAATAGGATCCCCTCCCCGGAGGGGACATAGGGGTGGGTCAACATGAGGCGTAAAATAATTCCATATAATCCAAAACTAAAAGCGCTTGCCAAAAAGCTGCGCAAAAATATGACGCTGTCTGAAGTACTTTTATGGAATGAGCTAAAGCAAAAAAAGATGCAAGGGTATGATTTTGACCGCCAGAGGCCGATCGACAATTATATCGTAGATTTTTATTGTAAAGACTTAATGTTGGCCATTGAAATTGACGGTAGTAGTCATGATGGTGAAGAAGCGCAAATCTACGATCAGAAAAGACAAAAACGATTGGAGCATTTAGGTGTACGTTTTCTAAGATTTGATGATTTAGCCGTAAAAAAAGACATGAATAACGTATTAAGGGCCATTGAGGGATGGATTCATGATCATGAACCCACCCCTGGCCCTCCGCCAGCCGGCGGAGGGAAGGATGAAGCGTGAAAGGTATAGTTTTTCAAAAAGCTGGGTGTATATTAAACTAGCACATCTGTTTATTTTTTCGCGGGAATGACCAAACTCTGATTAACTTTGGTGGTCCGGTAAAATTAATTCGCAACACATGTACCAAATTCTTCCGTGGGATAGTGATTTTTTCGGGTTTAGGGTGGCCAGGATCACGCTACGGGAATTTTCTGATGAAAATGCCGAAACGCTGCTGCCCGCACTTCGTAAGGATGGCGTCAGGCTAGCCTATTGGGCATTGCCTTCGGAGGCTTTTGTGGATCTTCAATGGCTGGAAGCTAAGGGTGCTAAGCTGGTGGATGAGAAAATAACTTTCGGCCGGACGCTGGATCTGGCCGTGGTCAAAACCTACCCTGACATACAAGCCTATGAAGGTGAGGAAGCGGGCCCGGAGCTGGAAGCCTTAGCCATCATCAGCGGTACCTACTCCCGCTTCAAAGTGGATCCTTTGATCCCCAGGGAAAAATTTGAAACCCTGTTTAAAATATGGATCAGGAATTCTGTCCGTAAATCGATTGCCAAAGAAGTACTCGTAGCGGTAAGCGATCAAAAGATCAAAGGGATGATATCGGTCGGGGAAAAATCCGGCCAGGGAAATATCGGACTGGTAAGCGTAAACCCTGAATTTCACGGGCAAGGTATCGGCACAGCACTGGTCAGGTCTGCCCTGCAATGGTTTGCCGATCAGGGGTATACCCGGGCTACCGTGGTTACCCAGGCCGGGAACGAAGGTGGCTGCCGTTTATATACCTCCTGCGGATTTAAGATCCTGAAAAAAGAAAAGTTTTTCCATCTTTGGCTATGACTTCAACTATGTTGCCGGAATTTATTATTATAGGCGCTCAAAAGTCAGGCTCAACATTTATTCAAGACTGTGTTTCGGATCATCCCCAGGTGTATATGCCGGAAGGGGAGACCCCCTTTTTTGAAGATCCGGATTATGGAGAGGGCGATATCGGCATCCTCGAGCAATTGGATCGATCTAAGCCGACCCAGAAATTCGGTATTAAAAGGCCATCCTATCTGAGCCGTCCCGAATGCCCCGGCCGGATAAAAAAGCATCTGCCCAATGCAAAGTTGATCATGATCCTCCGCCACCCGGTGGAACGATTTTTATCGGCTTATTTTCACCATATCCGGGATGGGTTTTTCCCGACATTAGCGGTCCGTAAAGGGATCGACGGATTGCTATCCGGACAAATGGCAGAAAAATATCCCCGGTCGCCGGAGATCATCGAATTCGGTTTGTATGCCAACCATATTCGCCGGTACCTGGACAACTTTAACCGGGATCAATTATTGGTGCTGTGGTATGATGACCTGAAAGCCGACAACATCAAAGTGATCCGGGAGATCTACCGGTTTTTGGAAATTGATCCAACTTATGTTCCAGGGAAGGTGCTGAACAGCCGGCCACAAAAAGTGGTCTACTCCCTGCCCAGGCTGAAATGGCTGCGGCTGCAAAATGGCATCAAGTATGAATACTGTTACAACCGCAAGCGGCTGCGATTAAAGGAAGTCAAAGGCCTGAAAAAGTGGCTCTGCGTGGCGAATGAATGGATGGATTATATGATATTATCCCGCTTTTTTGCGAATAAAAAGCCGACCTTAGGCGCCGATGACTACCAGCGGCTGCTGGCTGTATACCTGGACGATATCAAAGCGCTGGAAAGCCTACTGGAAAAAGATCTGAAACATTGGTACCAAACATAATCCTATTTTTGTAAGATGCGCAATTGGTGGCAAAGGATAAAATCCATACTTGTTTTGTACCTATATACAAAACCTAAGGTCAATTTTGTATGGTTCAAGCGGGAGAAAGCCTTGCTCAGCGGCAGCTCCCAACCCCTTTCCGATCAACAAAGTATTATTGTATTCACGGTCCATAAATGTGCGTCATCCTTTATTTCCCAATCGATGCGAGACCTGGCGCTAAGCGCTGATGTGCTCCCCATAGATCTGGACGCTTATTTCACCATGACAGACGATAGCAGGTATCAACTCTATAAGGATGATCGGTTCTTACAGCAGGCGTTCCGTAAAAAAGGGTATTATTACGGACCCTTCAGAAGCTACCGCCCTATACCTGACCTGGATCAATACAAAGTGGTGCTGATCCTGCGGGATCCCAGGGATGTATTGGTATCCCAATATTATTCTGCCGCATATAACCATCCGGTGATCAACCGTAAGATCCTGACCAACCGGAAAGAGATCCTGAAAAAAAGTATTGATGAGCACGTAGTGGTTAAGGCCGATGATTTCGTCACCATATACAGAGAATATTGTGACAAGTTATTACATCAGGATTATGTCTTGTTTTTAAGGTACGAGGAAATGGTCAGTGAATTTGAAAATTGGCTGAATCGGCTGACAGCATTCACCGGCACTAATAGCCATCCGGAAACGGTCCGGAAGATCCTGGACGGAACCAGCTTTAAAGTAGACAAGGAAAACAAATTCCAGTTTAAAAGGCAGGTAAATCCCGGCAATTATAAAAAACAGCTAAATCCCGAAACCATCAATGTTCTGAATGAAAAATTTAAAGATATTTTGCCTGCATTAGGCTACAGCGTTTAAACAGTTAAGTAATTATATGGTAGCGTGTCCGGTTTGTCGATCTAAGGCAGCTTTTGCCTTTGAAACTAAGTTCGTGGAAGTCAACCAATGTCAAAATGAAGCATGCAAACACTTGTTTGCGAAAACAGTTAAACCTAACATGGGTGCCTATGATCCCGAGCTGGACCGACAGAAGGACTATACCATTTACGAACAACGGAACAAATTGCTGGTAGGTTATTTCAGAAAAACCGGTTTTATCAAACCTGGTTATCATATCCTGGACTTCGGCGCCGGCACAGGGCATCTGCTTGGTACCATGAAAAAAGCGATACCGGATCTGCGGATCAGCGCCATTGAATTCAATGAAGCATCCCATTCGGACTTGCGAGAGATGGGCGTTGAAACCTATAAAACCATCGATCAGATCCCTCTCGAACATCAATTCGAGGCCATTATTTTTATGGAAGTGATCGAGCACCTGGATGATCCGCTGGAAGTATTGGAGGAACTCAAAAAAAGACTTAAACCGGGCGGACGGTTGTTTTTAACCACACCAGCGGGCGACCTACGGCAGCAGGTGACTAAAAAATGGGAGCTATACGCTTACCATTCCTATAATCATGTTCAATTTTTTACCGAACGATCATTGGAAAACTGCCTGAAAAGAGCTGGGTTCAAGCATTTCACCTATACCTATATTAACGAACTCTATCCCGATAAAAAAGGATCGGCGATTCAAACTAAAATTGACGCTTTAAAAGGGAAATACCGGTATTGGAGGGGTTATACCGATCATTTAACCTTTTTCGCCTCATAGCCTTATAAGGAACCCATATTTGATGCATCACCAAAAAATTTCGATCGATCATATTTCAACGGCGATCATTCCCAGGAAGCTGCCCTTTAACCTGGCTGACAAGGATCGTTCGATCTTTGAAAATGCGCTGTCCTACAAATTGCCGGAATTATCCTATCTCCGGGTGCCTGATGCCACCGTCAATTATGATGGTGTGGCTTTCAAAGACGGCAAAATTTTGGAGGAAAGCCTACTGGCTCCGGAACACCGTCAATGGTTCGGAGCGCTTTACCCCATGCTGGATAAGCTGTTATCTACCCTAAAAACGATCGACCGGGAACCCTGTGTCCTGCCCTATACCTATTATTCCGAAGGATATTTTCACTGGATCTCAGAGGTTATTCCGCGCTTATTCATTGTCAGAGAGCTGTTGAAGGATGCAGTCATACTGCTGCCCGAAGGATGGCGGCGCATTCATGGCGGGCAAAAAGCCTGGCAACTGCTATTCCGGAAAAGCCCGGCAAATATTTACAACAGCCCTTACCACCGGCAGAGCCTGTTGCCATTCGAGGCTAAGGAGATCCATTTTATCCGGGATAAGGTACGGATAAGGGCCGTTGATCTGATCATTCCGACCCAAACAGCCAGAACCGGCAATTACAACCCCCATATCCTGCAGGGGATCCGTGAATTGTACCGGGATTTCTTCCGGGATAAAAAATCTCCCGTTGCCGGTAACAAAATCTATATCAGCCGTAAAAAAGCACCTAGGAGGACGATTGTTAATGAAGGGGAAGTGGAGAAAGTTTTGGAAGGTTTTGGCTTTCAGTCGGTCAACTTTGAAGACTACTCTTTCGAGCAGCAGGTGGCCATGGCCAGTCAAACGAAATATTTGGTAGCCTTACATGGTGCGGGACTGACGAATATGCTATTTATGCTTGCCGGATCCTATGTGCTGGAATTCCATAAAACCGGGGTTAAGTTTAACTATTGTTACTTTTCTTTAGCCAATGCCCTGGATATCCATTACCTTTATCAATTGGTGAAACCCGAGGGGGGTGGCCAGTCCATCCAGGATACCAATGTGGAAGTCGATATTGAACAATTACAGGTTAATATAAATTTGATGTTGTATGGCGATGATGCTATGTCATAATGAAGGGATCGTGTTGCATTTTTTTAAACAGGGCCGGTAAAAACGGATCCTGAGTTTTATGGGTGCGAATTGATTTTTCGGATCCTTAGGCTACGATAATAATTATATGAAGCAGCGCATAAAAGACCTACTAATTTGGGGAGGTATGTTTTACCAGTTCAAAGATCTCACCTTTTATCAAAACCCGGTCTGGAAGCAGCAACTGAACTTTTACCGGCAACTGATCGATCCGCATGACCTGGTTTTCGATGTCGGCGGTAATATCGGCCAAAGAGCCAAGATCTTTGCCGACATTGGCCGGAAAGTCGTTGTGTTCGAACCCCAGCCCTATTGTATCCGGCAATTGAGATCCCGGTTCAGATACATCCCCAAAATAAAGCTCGAACCCATCGCCTTGAACAACACCGTCAGCACGGAAAAAATGTATCTCAGTTCCAGCCATACGATCTCCACCCTATCCAGGCATTTTATTGAAACCGCCGGTAAAACCGTATTCAAAAACGAAACCTATAATCAAGAGATCGACGTGGAAACCAACACCCTGGATAATATGATCGAACGGTATGGACTGCCCGCCTTTTTGAAGATCGATACCGAGGGATTCGAGATCAATGTCCTCCAGGGGCTTAAAGATCCGGTACCCGTCATATCTTTCGAATTTATGCCCGACTACAAGGAGGAAGCCATGCAATGTCTGGAATATCTTCATCAGTTGTCACCGGACTACCGGTATAATTACACCAGCGGAGAAAACCTTAATTTTGTATTGCCCGAGCATTTATCCTATGAAGATTTCATCCGCAACGGATCCGTATTTACGGCTTCTTTGTTCGGCGATATCTACGCCATACTGGACAAATCCCAGCATCAATTGAACGGGAAGGGCGCCTGAATATGGACAACAACTACACAAGCAGCGCACATCAAGATCTGATTTTGACATGATTATAACCATCAAAATCTAACCGGTTTAACTTGATTGTCAGTATTAGCAGCTATCGAGCAGGTATAGAAGATTTGAACTATATGCGCGCAACTACATGATCATCATCGCCAATAAACCCGGTCAGCTAGGTAATCGCTTATTTGTTTTTGCACATTTTATTGGCAATGCGCTGGCCCATAACTACCGCGTTGTCAATCCTGCGTTCGACGAATATGCCCAATATTTTCCCCGGACGAAACAAGACCTTTTTTGCCGCTTTCCGGCACGGAAAACCACCATCCGTTTTAACTGGCTGCGCCGCCTGATATACAGGTGCGTTTACCTTTGTTCGAGCCTGCAGTTGAGAACAGGCATTCGTTTGCCTGGGCTGGACCTGGTTTACCTGGATTGGGAGCAGAAGCAGGATCTGAATGAACCGGAATTCATTGAAAAAGCGACACGGAAATGCCTGATCGTCAGGGGCTGGTCGTTTTCTGACAAGCTTCACCTGGAAACTCATGCCGATAAGATCCGGGCATTTTTCACCCCTGATCCCGCACACCTGGAGCGGGTGGAAGAGGTCTTGGGATCATGCCGTCAAAAAGGGGAAATTGTCGTTGGGGTCCATATCCGCAGGGGTGATTATAAAAACTTCCAGGAAGGCCGCTATTATTACGATTGGTCCGTTTACAGGAATGTTATGCTGGATATCGCCAGGAGCTTTAAGGATAAGACCGTAGCCTTCCTGGTCTGCTCGAATGAACCCGTGGACAGGCAGTATTTCGAAGCCATCAATTTCGAGTTGGGTTCCGGCCATTTGATCGAAGATATGTATGCCTTTTCAAAATGTAATTTTTTGATCGGCCCTCCGAGCACTTATACCATTTGGGCGTCCTATTACGGAAAAGTCCCTTTGTGCGAGTTGGTATCAGCGGATATGTCCATCGGGTCTGAAAATTTTAAACTTAAATTCTCCGCCTGAAAACCGGTACATCATGGGCAAACCTAAAGAACAACCCGTAATTTGTCATCTCGGTTGAGTTTACAACTTCATTCCAATGCCTGATCCGATCATATCTATCATTACACCGTCGTACAACCAGGGCCGTTACCTGGAAGAAAACATCCATTCCATTGCCGGGCAAGGGTATCAGGGGGTGGAGCATATCATTATCGACGGCGGCAGCACTGACAACTCTGTCGACATCATCCGCCAACATGCCGGCAAACTGACCTACTGGATCAGCGAGCCGGATCAGGGGCAAACGGATGCGATCAACAAGGGTCTGGCCGTTGCCAAAGGCGATATCATCACCTGGATCAATAGTGATGATCTCCTGATGCCGGATGCCCTGGAAAAAGTTGCCGCTTACTTCGACAAACATCCGGAGGCCGGATTGATCCACGGCCAAACGGTGCTGTTCAGCGAATCTTCATCCAGGGTACATGGCGGGGACAAAGATGATCTGCCCTACCGGTATTTGGCGGGTGTACCCTTTCCGCAGCCTTCCTCCTTTTTCACCAGGAAAGCCCTGGAGCTAGCCGGCGGGTTGGATCCGGAACTTCACTATGGCATGGATTACGACCTTTTTGTCCGGATCGCTTTACAATTCGACCTGTTGAAGGTGGAGGATGTTTTTTCCAAATACCGCCTGCATGATGAAAGCAAAACCATGACCGACAGCGCTGCATTTGCCAGGGATTGGAGTAAAACCTTCAGCAAATTATTACGTTCTTTTTCCTTTACAGAGGACCTGATCCGGCAATTGGATGACCTTGGCATCTATGTACCGGGAACCGATACATTCGGGGTAGCAAAATCATTTGACCGATCCTTCCTCGAAAGATCCTTTCTCTATTTCCTGTTTTACCAGGTCCATTTTTATTATGAGGCGCTTGACATGGACAAGGTCAGAATGATCACCCAACATATCAAATCCATCGATCCGGCATTTTTAAAGCAAACCGGACTTCAACCGGTATATTTAAGAAGCCGCTATTTCCCCAGGTCAGTCATTGCCTTAGCCCGAAAGATCACCCGATAGTATGCCTTTCTTCTCTATAGTTATACCAACCTACAACCGTGCGGATTTCCTGGAAGAAACCATCAATTCCGCGCTACAACAGACTTTCCGGGATTTTGAGATCGTTCTGATCGATGACGGCAGCACCGACAATACCGCTGACCTGATCCGGGAAAAATTCGGCAACAATCCCCAGGTGAGATATTATTACCAGGAAAACAAAGAACGGGGCGCTGCCCGCAACAATGGGATCAAAAAATCAAGAGGGAAATATATTATCTTCTTCGATTCCGACGACATCATGCACGACGATCATCTGATCACCCTCTATGAACGGCTGCAAAGAGAGCCGGATACCAATTATATCGCTACCAAGTATGATTTCGGGAATAAGGATAAACGTTATCCCAACAATGATTTCAAAAGTGTGGTAGATGGCAAATACGGGATTACCCTCTTTTTAAAAGGGAATCTGCTGGCCTGCAACTTTTGCGTCAGAAAGGATAATCCGCACCTGATCCTGTTCAATGAAAACAGGAGTTTCAATGTGATGGAAGACTGGGTATTCCTGATCCAGAACCTGCAACACGAGATGATCACCATCATCGACAAAGTCACCATTACCATGAACGACCATGATAACCGGTCGATGAAAAGTGATAATCATCTCATTATTGATAAACGGCTGAAGGCCATGAACCTGATCATTGAAAAAGTAAAACTGGACAGCTTCCAACTGATGTTGCTGAAGGCTTTTAGCTATTACTTTTGCGCGATCCACAGCTACCTGGATAATGACCGTAAGAAAGGACTCTATTTTTTGTGGCAGGCCACTAAAGCCTACCGCATCAACAAGAAATTTATTGCCCTGTTTCTCAAAATTTTGGTTGGACGGAGGTTCATCGTATGGCTAAAAAACCGGTAAAAGTCGGCAACATCCTCGTATTGACCTATTGGAGCTATAAAGATGCTCTGGTCCAAACCTATACCCTGCCCTACGTCAGGATCATTCAAAAAAAGCTTCCGCCATCCGCAAAGATCTACCTGCTGACCCTTGAACAAGCCCATCAAAGGCTCGGGATAGCGGAACAACAAGCCTTGCGATCAGCGCTGCAAGCTTCCGGAATCCACTGGATCCCTTTTCGCTATTCCGCCTTCGGGTTCACGATGATCCTTCGGTGGTCGGCCATATTTTTTCGTCTGCTAGGCCTTATATGGTTTAAAGGGATCAGCCACATCCATGCCTGGTGCACGCCCGCCAGCGCCATGGGTTACGGGTTATCCAAAATAACCGGAAAACCGCTGATACTCGACAGCTATGAACCGCATGCCGAAGCATCGGTAGAAAATGGCGATTGGTCGCCAACGGGATTTCCATTCCGCTTATTATTCGCCCTGGAGAAGCGGCTATCCCGTCATGCCAAAGTGGCTATTGCCAATTCAGCCGGCATGGAACAATATGCCCGGGAGAAATATGGCGCCCGTTTTCCGGCATTTTATGTCAAACCGGCCTGCGTCAACCTGGAAAATTTTTCGCAGGAAGCCATCAAAAACCCCCAACTCCTGGAAGCGCTGGGCCTGGACCATAAGATCGTTTGTGTATATGCCGGGAAGCTGGGCGGCATTTACCTGGAAAAAGAGATCTTCGACTGTTGCAAAGCCGGCGCCGACCACTGGAAAGAGCGGTTCCGGGTTTTGCTGCTGACCAATGCCGACAGGGAAAAGGTGGACGATCTGGCTTTGGCCAGCGGCCTGGATCCATCGACCGTATTGAGCTTATTTGTTCCGCACGATCAGATCTCCCGGTACATCGGCCTGGGCGATTTTGCCCTGAACCCGGTTAAGCCCGTACCATCCAAACGATACTGCACCTCCATCAAAGACGGGGAATACTGGGCATTGGGCTTACCGGTTATTATCCCCCCGGGTATTTCAGACGATTCCGATATCATCGCCCGACACCAGGCCGGCGCAATTTTAACCGATTTTACCCCCGAAGCCTATCAAAAGGCGATCGCTGATATCGATCATATCCTGCAAAACCATAGCCGGGAAGAAATCTATCAAAAAATACGTGGGATTGCGGAAAAGTATCGCAATTTTACCATAGCCGAATCTATCTATGCCAAAATTTACGGACAGAAATAATACTATCTATTTGCTGACTTCCAATCCTTTACCGATATGAAAGAAGGGATCTCCAAACATAAAACACTGTTGATCCTGCTAGGTGTCGGCGCTTTGATCCGCTTGTTCTTCATGCTGATCGGGGCACAATATTTTTATGGCCGGGAAAACATCCATGTCGACGGCGATACTTACACCTGGTTAAGGTCTATCCAAAACCTGATCGAGCACGGTGTGTACACGTTGAATCTGAATAAGGTAGACGGAGAATTTGCGCGAATGCCGGGCTATTCCTTTTTTATCGGCATCTTCTACCTGCTCAGCGGCAAGCACGAAGCGCTGACCTTTAAACTGGTGGCCTGGGCACAGTTCTGCCTCGATCTCCTGGCTATTGCGATGGTCTACCAGATCGCCCGGCGGACGTTCAGGTCTTCCAAAACAGCATTCCTGGCCGGGTTGTTGTATGCCACCTATCCCTTCATCATTGTCTGGAACCCGGTCGTATATGCGGAATCGTTCAGTATTTTTTTGATGATCGCATGTATCTGGTTCTTTACCCACCGGTCATTAACATATCATTATTGGCTGAGTGGTATCTGCCTGAGCGTGGCGATGATGTGCCGGCCCCAGATTGCCTTATTGGTTCCATTCCTGGCGGTAGCTATCTATTTGCAATACCGGGCTTCGTTTAAACAAGTGTTGATCAACTGTTTGAAATTCGGCATTCCGGTCATCCTGATCTACGGATCCTGGCCTCTACGGAACTACCTCAACCACGATAAACTGATCTTTACCCGCTATGTCCACAGCATCGTGGTATGGGATACCGACATCATGGCTTACTGGGATTATATATTCCATCTCAAAGCGGAATGGGAGCCGCAATTTACACAGATCCTCACCAACAAAAAAGTGGATATTCCCGCCCATGCCTACACCGTTCCCGGCGATTCGGCCAAGCTGGCGGAAGCTATTGCCCTGTGCCGAACCTGTGGCCGCGGCTTCCGGTCCTGGCCAATGTTTTGGGATAAAAGCCCTTTCACGGGCGAATATTGCAACGATAAGATCATTCAACTTTTCGGCGAATTAAAGGCCAACCAGTTAAAGCATAACCCCTGGCAGGTTTGGGTGAAGATCCCCCTGAAAAACCTGCAAAAAAGCTTTTTTAAATCCACCCTTTACGAAGAAGCTTCCCTGGTGAGGAAAATGGCCTCCTTGCTCTTTTTGTATCGAACCCTGCTGATCTTTATGGGATTGGCGGGATCATACCTGCTCCTCAGGCAAAGGCTAACGCAAAATTACCTGGAGGTTACGATTGCCTTGTTTTTTGTATGCTGGTATTGGTATATGGCTTTTATCTGGAGAAACATTGAAATGCGGTACTATCTCCCGATCGATATATTGTTATTGTTACCCGCGGCATACCTGCTCGGTCATATAATGGACTGGTGGGGTAAAAGAAAAAGATTGAATATCGAACAAGGATTAACGATATAAGATTTTAGAAGGAGATGGTTATGAATAAATTTGATTTGGAGAAAAGATTGATAGACTTTTCAGTGTTGATCATTGAAATTGTCAATGAAATGCCAAATAATAAAGCTGGAAATCATTTATCAGGTCAACTTGTTCGTTCCGGTTCATCTGTTTCATTGAACTATGGTGAAGCTCAAAGTGCAGAATCCAGGAAGGATTTTATTCACAAAATGAAAGTAGTCTTAAAGGAGTTAAGAGAAACTTTTATTTGTCTGAAAATAATCCATAAAACCAGACTTTTCAAGACGGAAATGAAAATTGAAAACGCAAAAAAAGAGAATGATGAACTGATTTCCATTTTTGTAAAAAGTATTGAGACCGCTCAAAAGAACTTAAACCAATAAAATTCTCAATATTCAAAATCCAGATCCAATAGCTTATTTTCATTGGACTTATATGCTTACGAAATATCAATTGCCGGGCAATTTGTATTTTTACATGACAATCATAGAACTTCATGATAGACGAGGAACAACACTCGTAAGGAATCCTACACCCAAAGCAAAACTTCTAAAATCGTTAATCGGTGTTCCTTGTTCTTAAATCAATTTTTTTGCAGGACTATATAGAATTTCATTGTTACGAGTACTTTAATGGTATTAAAGTCGGATGTTGCCTCTTGTCTCATTATTCCCCGGTTAACCCATATGATCTTCGTAAT
>JANQFB010000135.1 GCA_028278085.1 Chitinophagales bacterium | reverse complement strand
TAACCAAGCTAAGTTTTTGCTACGATAAGATATGTTAAGCATGCGATTATATAATAAAAAAATATCGACTCTTAGAAATTCCGCTCCTGAGTTCTTAATTCTAAGCAAATAGTTATTTAGCAACATGCAAATTTCCATTGCTTCTGTTACCGCCCATGAATCTACATTATCTTCAATCAATAACTTGGTATGTTCATATTCATTCAGCGCGAATTCCGGCATTTTTCTCAATAGATTACTCAAACTGTAATATACCTCGATTAAAGGGTCTAAATTATTATTGCTTTTGAGATTCCTTACAACATCGTCTATAAATAATATATCCTTCTGATGATACAATAATTGAGAAGGATGTAGGATGTTTTTGGAAATGGTTAAGTAGTCACATAGAATTTTGAGTTTGTTCACCACAAAATATTTGTTAATCATCTGGTCCACAGCTAATAAATTTGGTTCTTTCTTGTGTTTAGCCTGCCTTTCAATTTTTTCTCTTTTGGCCTTTTCCTTGATGATTAATTTATGATAGTATTCATCATCTATTCGATCATTAGCTTTCATCAGTATTTCAAATATTTTGTTTTATTATGTGTTTGTGGTCCCTGATTTTTTCTCCAAAATACTTTTCCCTGTTTACAAGGATTCTAGCCCGAGCGTGCGAAATTATTCGATATTTTCTTGATGCATAATGCCTGTTTTTTCTCCATGGCATCTCCCTAAACTATCCTCACCTTTACCCTTGCAACGCATAGCTGCCTTTCACGATCAGCTATGCCGGGACGCCAGCTTTCAGGATTGATTCCTGAAGGCCGTTGCAACCACCGGATATTTTTTAACCCTTAGAGGGGCGCCTCTCTATTCATTTTTTTTAAAATGTTTAGAGAACCATTTTTCCGGGGATCACGACAACAAGGTTGCTCGTTCCCCACCGTTCAAATCTGCCTGCTGGCAGTACTGTTGGCCTGTTTTTCAAATGTCAAAGGCCAAACCGTTTATGATCCTGTTTCCAATGGATCTTCCACTTCCGGGAATACCATCACCCTAAACGGTGATTTTGAGATTCTCGTTAAAGAAGGCTCCGTTGAATTGCGGGTTCCACATGATGGTCAAACCATTCCGGCTCAATACACGCTGGATCTTGACGTCAGTGGAGCAGCAATTCCGAGTAGTGCCAGTTCGAATGCTACGAATAATCCCGGCGGAGGATTTTTCAGCGTCGATGTATCGGTTACTATTCCGGATTCGATCCTGGTCGATGATGCCAGTGCAGTGATCATCATCGAGGAAATTTTTGATTAAGAACGGTTTCCTCAGACTAGAGGGCTGACCTTAGGTCAGCTCTCTTTTTTTTGCCTGTACTTGCTTAAGCAACCAATCCCTATTATTTAATAGAACACATGCGTTAATATCGGTTTCCAATTTATTAGCCGCCTTTTTATGTTTAAGCTTTTTTAGCCGCCCCAAGAATTTGATCCAATTGATGTTACCTTGCTTTATATCCTCGGAAACAATGGTTTTGTTCCTAAACACATATTGTTGGTAAGCTTTTAAGTGCCCGTCATATAAAGTCCAGTCTTCTTGAATAAAATAGTAGATCTTCGCCCATAAGGACCGAATGGCAAGCTCTGTATAGACATCTTTTACCGGTACATTTCTTAACTGAACAATTTCCTCCCAGGCCTTTTCATTCATCCCTTGTGCAAATAATAAATAAGCTTTTCCATAAGGATATGATATGTCCTGGTAGCTCTTTTCCAGGTCCTTTTTATAAGTTTCCAAAAAGTCCTTTGTCCAATCAAAATTTTGGGTACGAATACCGAGTCTCAAGAGGTTGTGGTAGTAACGATGGGGAATTTTCTCCCCGTATTCATGCAGCATACCATGTTCCAGGCAGTATCGATAGACTTCAAATATACCTTCTACCGATTGATAACCTTTTTTATTGCTATGTATAATGATCACATTGAGGATCAACCGATAGATGTGATTGAGTATTGGCGTATTAAAGCTTTGTTGATTGAGCAGTTGTCTCAAGGTCGTCAAATCCGATTCGTTGCCTTTTTTAACATATTTATATAAGGTGTAAAAGGTCTTGACCATCGGTAATTCAAGGTCGGACGATTTTTCGATGAGGTACAGCATCACTTCGTCGAACTCGTTTTTGACAGTAATTCCACGGACATTTTCCAGGTTCAGCAGCAAAGCCGAGAAGAATAAGCGATTGACCACCCAATGCAGGTCAAACTGCGATACGGCCTCATCCAATTGATGGGCTTTAAGTTGTGGATCTCGGGTTATGTTGAATAACTCCCATTCGTATTTTACATGAAACCAGTTATCGAAATAGTCTAGTCGAAATTCTTTTTCAGCTTCCAGTTTCTTGATTAGGTTTTTCGTTTCTTTTTCTACCATACCCCTGTCTGCGCGTTCCCTTAAAAAGGGAAGTAGGTATCTCGCCTTTCTGCTATTCTGTATTTCACGGCGGAGTTGCAGGATCTCGATAAAATCCTGCACGTAGCTCAGCAATAGATTACATTGTTTTCGAAATTTAGGATCGTCATAAGGCTCCTCCGGTGCAATGAATGCCCAGATTTGATCCTTATCCTGCAAGCCTGTCTTTCGTCTGCCCAATAGGGTAGGGTCGATAATAATTCTATATAGGTTAGTAGCGGTGGGACTATTCTTAAAGAAGCTTGCTTCCAGCAGATGAAGCAGTTGTTTTCGCTCCGCCGGCGTCAACAATTGCACGTACTGATAAACCTTTGTTTGCTCCATTATTACTAGCAATAATAATTAATTGTGCAATAAATAAAAAGTAGAGAACATTCATTTCTAAGAACAATTGCCCCAAAGGAAGTTATGCACAATCATAAGATAACCAAAAGTTTATGTTTAATGTCGCTGCCTTAATAATAATATAAAAAAGGGAACATCTCATTTTTATTGTGCCTTTTTATGCATGTGATTAAAGTTAAATTTATGGGCTTTTACAAGTTAAAATGAACGAATGTCAGAAAGGGTAGTTCTCCTTTCTCAAGAACATTTAAAACCCATAATCCACATGCAAATTTTCACCAATCCATTAGAAAAACCGTTGAGCCGCAAGCAAATATTCTCTGCATTGCTATTTGCATTGTTCCTTGGAGCCAGTGTTTGGGCTACCGGAGAATCCATAGCCAGAAGTGTAGCACTACCTAAATTTTTCACCTATATCATTGGTTTCGCAGCGATGGCAGCGGCATCCTTTTGTTTGAGTATGATCCATAAAAGCATTTCGGATAGTTATGTGAATAAACGGATACAATTATTGATCATTGGGCTGATCGGCTGGCTCTTTTTCTGGTCTGGCAGTTTTACCAGCAATACCCATAACATTTACTTTCTTATGGTCGTCGATGAAATGCGACAGGAAGAATTGCGCAACATAAAAAATGAGCTGCAATTGATCAAAGATAAAAGTGTTGCTGCTTTTGATATTGCTAAGGGTAGATATGCCAGTGCTATTGAGAACAATATTGAAAATATGAAATATGAGATCATTAATGAAGGCCAGCTCGGACATGGGCCCAAAACCGATTCGATATTGGCAGTGATCTCCAATTTATTGGGTAGCGAAGTAACCCGACTGGATCCCCGTTCCAATTCCCGCGCAGATTTACAAAGTCATGCCCGGCAAATGGCCACGAAGATCAGGGAAATGAAGCAGCATAAATTAAGGGAAATCGACGATCGAATAAAAAATTTGAAAAAATTCATTGAAAAACCTCAATACCAATATATCCTCCTGCAATTAGATACGGCCATAAATAATTATGACCATGAACCCATGGATGACATAAAAATGATCCTGAGAAATAGCTATTCACATTATAATCAATGTTTCGACTATCTCCAACAATTGTTTGAAGATGAGTTTTTAAAAGAAAATTCCCGCCTTCAACTGAATAATTTACCCAAAACACCGGAGTCGGTTGAACTGGAAAATATCGCAAGATCGTGGCAACAATTTTTAAAAGGAAATTTTGATAGCTGGCATTTTTACCTGGCTATTATTTGGGCGCTGATCATTGACCTCGCCTGTTTCATCTTATACTTTTTTGGTGTGTTGCCAAATGAAGACGACTAAATAATCCTAAACCATCAAACTCAATTATTATGGAAAACAAAGACAAGCGTCAATTGTACAGTAAAGAAGGAAGAATACAGCATAAAGCACCCGACCAGGAAGAGCCATCGGAAGCTTCAGAATCTCAGGAAAATACGGAATCACAACTTAGCCATGATGATATAGATCACCCGGTTACTCCCGATAACCTCGAGGAAGATCCTACAACAGCTAAGGTGAATAACGATCCTACCAATATAGAAACAGCAGCCGTTACCGGCCCATTAGTCATATTTTATGGCCCGCGTAATGTTGGAAAAACTGTTGCCCTGCTACGCCTCAGCGAATTCATTCAACAGGAATATGATGTGACACCGGCGAAAGACTACCGGGGAGATGACAAATACGAGGAAACCGTAAAAAAGTTCGAGCAGCTTCGAAACAGAGGGCTGCATGCTCCCGAAGCGACCGGTGAAATCAATTTCCTGATGTTGAATGTGAATCAGTCCGGCAAACATTTCTGTAAAATCCTGGAAGCACCGGGCGAACATTTTTTTGATCCCGAAAAACCAAACGCTGACTACCTCCATTATTTAAATCAGTTATTTACCAGCGACATCCGGAAAATATATGTCTTCTTTTTTGAAATAGAATTATTCAAAAATGATACGGACCGGCAAAACTATGCCAACAAAATCAGAAGATTGATCCAAAAGCATGTAAATATCAAACGAGATAAAATCATAATCCTCTGTAATAAATGCGACAAGTTTCCGGATATGTACACAAACAATAACCGGCCCTCCCAAAAGTTATTTCGGGAAAAGCTATACGATAGTCCTTATTTCAATGCCCTCAAAGGAGTATTAAAAAAGAGAGGTCGGGTAGATTTTGTCGCATTTTCTGCCGGAGAGTTTTCGACAGATTCGAATGGTTTACAAACCTTTGCCTTTGCGGATCCTTATTTTCCCCAAACCTTTTGGAAAGCCATTTATGCTAATGTAAAAGGAGGTTTTAGCCTGTTTTCATAAGCGTATAGGATGGAAAATAATGCATTAGTTGGCCGTATCTGTTTTTTCGGTTCTTTAAGGAATGGATTCCGGTCTTTTCCGGCTGAAAGGCAGGGGGAATTCAAAAAATACTACGACAATAGTATCGAGGCTCCATGGGTGTTGTATGTCCGTAAAGCAGATCAGGTCGTTAGCTATACCTATGTAAAATATGGTTTATTAACTGCTACAAAAGATGGGAGAAGCGGAAGTCACTTCGGTATTTCTTTGGAAATCAACGGCCACTATTTCGGGGATCTGGATTTTGTGATTAGTGACGTTTTCCGGTTTTACATTAATGAAATGCTAAATGATGAACAACTGATCGCTAAAAATGCGCATAACCACATCGGCTTTGTTCCTTATGAATTATTGGATATCCATACATACCTTAAGCGCTGGGTCAACCAAATTAAAACTGCCGCTACGGAACATTTTAAGGGGCATCTTAAAGCGCTGGATCCAAAAATTCCGGATTTCCAGGGAAGAAGTGTCAGCCGATTTCATCCCACCAGCAAGAAAGAAGTCATCCAAGAGCACTTTTATAAATACGGAGGATTCGATGTTTCGCCCATCTATGAAAAAAAAGTATTAACCCTTGCAAAACTCGAGCAGTTAAAAAAAGAAGCGGCCACCCAGGCTCAGCACCCGCAAATTCAATTTCTGGAACAAAAGATCGAAATACTGGAAAAGAATATAGCTGCGCATAATGAGCGGATATTACAACTGGAGAAACGGCACGGTCCAAAAGAACATCGTTCCAGCGTTTCTTTCCATAAAAGGGAAGGTCGGCGAATAACCCGAAATGAATTTAAAAAGTATTACCCTGCAGTAGTTGTGGTCCTTTTATTGGGAATTGTAAGCTTGGTAACTCTTTTACCAACAAACAAGCACAAACCACCGCCTAAAACCGCTGCTCGATCGGCTTCACAACCTAAAGAAATAGCCCCGAAACCGGTAGATAAACCCCCTACTCCCTCCCAACCAACAATCGCCTTGGCCGATGATTCCGTGATGATCATCAACATTGCGGACGAGCATTACAAAGGGTTTTTGAAAGCAGATAAATTTTTAATAGAAGCTATGAGCAAAGGTTGGAAAGTTGATTCCCTTGGACAAGTTTTGAAACATATCGCCTCGTTTGCATTCGATAACTCTCAACAAATTAGCAAGCAATATAAAGACATTGATGCTTTGATAGATTTCGTCAAAACGAATAATGAAACAAGCCTGAAGTATATCAATTCCCATGTTCAGGTCAATTATAATCGAACTAAAGCATCCGTTCCATATGATAACAATTCATATTGGAGAAAGGCTATCAGAGGCATAAAAAACAATGAAGAATCAGACCTGCTGATCATTCAGGTACCCGTCCAATAATTAAAGGTATAGGTCTTATGAGCCAGGAAGTGGAGATCCGCAATGTTTATTTTTTCGGCAGTCTGCAAGGGACTTTCGAGATTTTTCCTAATAGTAATATCCCGCACCATTTTGGCAAACAGCATAACCAGGATTGGGTCATGGCCATTCATAAGCAAGGGGGTATGGTAACACATATGTTTTCCATTTCAAACAGAACCGGCTTTTCGTTTGGAATTGTTTTTCAGTTAATCGGAAAAATCTTTGATGATTTTCAATTCCTGAGGGAGGAGGTATTTGAATTCTTCCTGGAAGAAATGATCAAAGATGGGGAATTGATCAGGAAAGACAATCAAGGGAATATTCAATTTATTCCCAGCCAATTAAAAGATGTAAGGAACTATTTAAATGCATGGATCCGCCAGATCACAACAGCAGGGCCGCAACATTTTGGGGATCACCTGCAACCCATACCATCAATAATTCCCGATTATACTAACAAACCCATTCCTCAATTACATCCGGATAACGACCCCTCAATTTTAACAAAAGAATTTCACCAAAATGGGGCTATCGAACTTTCTAACCGGTTCCCTAAAATCCGCCACAACCATAAGGCTCAACAGGAACTCAAACAAGTGATCAATAAACTAACTGCGGATAAACAAGAACTAAAACAGACCATACTGTCGTTGCAGTCGAAGTTAGGTCGTGAGCAAGAAAAAATGCAGCTACAACAGCAACAATTTGAAGAAGGAAAAAGACCTGTTAAGACATGGATTTGGGCATTTATGAGCATACTGGTACTATTAGCAATTGTGCTCACCATTAGGCTAACAGCGATAAAACATGTTCCTGCAACTGCTAATAACCATCATACTCCAGGGGATTCTTCTCAAGAAAATGTAATCATACCCGCATCCATGAAAGAAGATACAAACATTGTTAATGCATCTGATCATAAAACGACTAAACCCATGACCAAACCAACAGCAACCCCGATCCCTCCCCGCGAACTATCCAATTTTGATATCCTCAACAACAGTTTGGAGGAAAACTTGAATTACTTAGGCGATAGCGAGTTGACAGATTTAGACCATAAAGCATTGATGAGGGAAATCCTGGAAGATTTTGAGTTTGATGCCGAAGTACAGGAAAAAGGACAATCTGACCTGTTCTTTGAACCTAAATCCATTAACAATTTTCTGCTGGAGCAAAAGCATAATCATTTTCGCATCAGGATATTGGAAAAGTTACCGGAAGAGGGAAAAATCAGCAAACTCCTGTTACAATTAGAATCCCGGTAAACCAGATGGTAATCCTTAGAAAATATGGTTTTAGCATTGGCCTCTACTTGGCCCTAATGGTGCATTTGAACAGCTTCGGCCAAACAGAAAGTATACCCAAAGGAAATCAACCCAAACGCTTCACTCAGTTCGAACAAAAAGATCTGGAAGAAAGGGCCTTAAGGCTTACCAGCACCTTAGGTAAGTATATTCAAACCATCGCAAATCGTGCCAGCTCTAATAATGAAAAGCAAGAGGCAGTAGAGTTAGCGATCCTGCTTTTTATGAGCGAAGATAAAGTTGTAGAAGTTTCGAATGTACATCACAGCAAGATCAATATTTACGAGATCCGAGATTACCTGAACCGGCTTTGGACCATGTATTATGATGACATTCAAATGAAATGGTATGACATCACTTATGTAAGCGATTTTAAACTAGGTGCCGATGGTAAGATCTATGGTGTTGCAACCATTTACCAGGTTTTCAAGGGGTTTGTGGAAGGCAAGGTGGTGTACAAAGATGTTACCAAAAAAAATATTGAAGTCATCCTGGAACAGCGGGAAGATTTTGATAAGAACGTGTATTGGGCAATGCTGTTAGGTGATATAACTGTGGAAGAAACCTCATTGGAATAAATGATGTGGCGAGTAATGATATGGATTATGCTTGGCTGTTTTTGGTATCAGGCACTGGGACAGCAGGAGAAAATTCTTTGGCGTGTCAAACAGCTCGATCAATTCATCGGACGATTTAATGGGGAAGAAGATCTTTGGGGCGATCAATTGATTATTCCGGACCTGTCTGCCAGGGGTCAGGTGGATGAGGATACGCTCGATACTAATTTCCAGGATAGTATAACTGTTGCTGCACATATTCGGTTAAGGCGAAATATTCTACCTAATTTGATCGATCATTCCTGTGGTTGTTTTCCGGATTCACTATTTGTGCCTTTCTTATTAACAATTACTAACCAATCGAATCCCATATATCTTGACTTTTATGACAACAACTGGTATGCAAAGGTGAAAGGCCGTGTTACTTATGAACTACAGGAGATGGAAATTGAATTGACTTTGCAACAAGAGTACATTACCAATGTAGGTTCAAAGTGGGTGATCGGAGGGGCATATGCACCGTGGCTAATGGATACTAATCGGGTCCCGAATCCCGAAAAAATCATCCATCCGATGAGTCATGAAATGAATTTTCTGGCTTTGAAAAGAGCCTTTAGGGATCATAAAAACATAGAACTATATGCGATCAAACCCAGTTGGACCGATCAGTTACGTAATTTATTCGGCTTGATCAAAAAGCAAAAACTATCCTATCAACATACTCGTGAAATTACCTATCACTTTCTCCAGGTACCTGGTTGGATCTTTGTCGTCCAGCATTTTGACCGAAATACGAACAATGCAGGCTGGCTTATCGCCCAGGTGATGCCGGCTACAGCCGCGGAAAAAGCCCTTTATAAGCAAAAAACGCTTCATTTGATACCCTAGTATAAGTGAAAAAAGGTTTACATCGGTTGTGGAATGATTTACCGGGGTTTCTTTGCCTCTTAGGAGCCATTTTGCACGGCTACCTATCTCATGCACAATCAATTGAAAGTTTAAGTATCCTCGATCAATCACCTTGTTATAAACAAGCCCAAATAGTTATCAGAAATTATTATAGCCATTTACGATTGATATCCCGAGAAAGTGATAAAAGGGCGGCTAGTTATGAAGCGATCGCTTTAGAGACATATTTCACCGATAATAAAGTGTTGGTTTATAATGACCTTGACCCTGAAAATTCGTTTGTCAGGGAATTTGAAGCCTATGTTTATTTACAGAACATTCGTTCCTGGTTAAAAGAGGGCGCTCAGTTCAAGCGATTAGATTTTGATGCCAGTCCGGTCTTTATCAGTAAAGATACCAGCTTCCTTTTTATGAAGATGACAGTGGTCCGATCGTTGAATGCTCGGGATAAAACAGGCAAGCGAATAGCCAATAGGGATACCCTGGATTTCTACCTAAGGATCGAAAAAGAAGATTTTGCCAGGAATTTTTGCCAACTTAAAATATCTGAAGTCAAAGCTGCTTCTATGTCTCACATTGCCCATGAAGTGTTGAACTTATCGGATGTCAGTTGGTTAGCAGTTAATAAAAGAAGATTCAAAGACCTGAAAACCCATTATCTGGGCCATATTATCCAAACAGCCATGGAAGAACGGCAATTTTTAATCGCCGATCAAAATCTTAATCGAATGAAGGAGCTATCAACGGATTGGCGGCTGGTCCGTGATTTAGAAAATAAACTGAAACAGGAAGTCAGAGCGCATTACCGGACTTTATTGAAAAGAATATTGTATGAAAAAAGATATGAAAAACTTAACTGGTTGGTGCATGAAATAGATAGGCTGTTACCTGAAGATACGCTATACAAAAAGGAGGTTGAACAAAAGATTTTGGTAGAAAGAGAAAAGAATACAGCCTTCTTTTACAAACTGTTGGAAGAATGTAAAGTCCAAGCATCAGGAAAATTATTGGATACGCTGAAATTATTGGGCGTTGACCCATCCAAACGAAAGGAATTAAATCAGGAAAGGAAGGAAAACGAAGTATATTGTTTAGAGAAACAAATTGAGACCAATTGGTCGGACGGTCAATACCATAAGGTGGCGAATTTGTACGATACCTTGTCAAGGATAACAAAAAAGGATCATTATAAGCTAAAAAAGAAGGAACGGTTCGTTAACGCCTACCAAAAGTCGATGAAAGAAGCGGTTTTGATCGACCAATGGAGATACCATGATCGAAAACAGACTTTTAAAAAGGCATGGTTATTAATGGATGCTTTGGATAATCAATCTAAACGGAAGGAACCGGAAAAGAAACTATCGACTGTTTATTATTTTGAATCGGCCGGGTATTACCGGGATGGCAAGAGATATAAGCGGGAAAAGGATGTCGTGAGTGCATTGGAAAGCCTGTATACAGCCAGGGATTCTATACAGGCATATGTACGTAGTGATTTTTTTTTCGAGAAGAAAAAATACAAATTTGACTCCTTGATGACCAATATCGAGGCTTTGATCGAGCATCAGGAAGCATGGCTGAAGAAAAAGAGGGGGCGAATATCCCTGATCAAATACAGGAATCAAAAACGGATAGCTGCCCGAAAGACATTTAGAATAGGATTGACTTATAATTTATTTAAGATCCATCAGTCGGTTTTGGAATATCGGGCGGAAGACTATTGGAATGATAAACATCAATTGAATGCTGATTTCCGTTCGCAAACCGAGGGCACAAACTATGCAGATTTTAATATCAGTATATTTTATGGCTTATTTGGCCTATATGGCAATAATATTACCGCTCCATATGAGACATTACAGGTAGGCGGTTATCTTAAGATCTGGAGGCTCATATACATAAAAGCGGGATTTGATAAGGTAGCCTCCATGAACTCCATTCCCGATTCTTCGGATTTTTATGGTTATCAATATACGGCGACCGGCGCTTTGAACTATACAGATCTACCACTGCAGGTCGGTTTAACCGTTTTGGCGCCCTTGCATCACTATGAGTTGGGATACAATTTTACGACCCAAGCCATAACTTTTGGAATGGGTATACATATAGGATTTCGGACGAAAAAATATAAGGATGCCAAAAAAGAATTAAAGGAAGAGCGAAAAAAAAGGAATGAAAAGACTTTGGAAGATGAGATTTCCTATTTATAGAGCGTCAATAAAAAAAGCCCCAAAAAGGGGCTTTTCAAAATAATTATGGCAACGACCTACTCTCCCGGATATTACTCCAGTACCATTGGCGCTAAGGGGCTTAACTGCTCTGTTCGGAATGGGAAAAGGTGGACACCCTCGCAATAGTCACCATAAAGTCTTAATCTGCCTTTATTATGGCAGATCCAATAAGTTTGACATCTTAAAAGAAAAGAAAGTAAAATAAAAAAAATGAAAGCATACGGGTAATTAGTATCGCTCGGCTTTGACATCACTGTCTTTACACCTGCGACCTATCAACGTTATCATCTTTAACGGCCCTTAAAAGAAATCTCATCTTGAGGTGAGCTTCGTGCTTAGATGCTTTCAGCGCTTATCTCTTCCGAACATAGCTACCCTGCGGTGCAGCTGGCGCCACAACAGGTACACCAGAGGTTCGTCCAACCCGGTCCTCTCGTACTAAGGTCAGCTCCTTTCAAATTACTTACGCCCACAGAGGATAGAGACCGAACTGTCTCACGACGTTCTGAACCCAGCTCGCGTACCGCTTTAATGGACGAACAGTCCAACCCTTGGGACCTG
>JANQFB010000125.1 GCA_028278085.1 Chitinophagales bacterium | reverse complement strand
CTTATGATGAGCAATGTACCTATAGCCATTGTGTAGCCCTGGTCGACGACCGCGACCGCTGGCTGGAAGACTTTCGCAAAAAAGGCGTACAACTGGGCATCCTGATCGAATATGCCGTGCCTTACATGAGATCTTACCAGACGTATAAAAAAGGCGAGTATCCCCAGGCCCGGTCTTATGCCGCTAAAACCATCAATTTCCCGGTCTGGCCGGGAAGTAAAATATAGGTTCTTGTTTGCGGTATCCACTGCACCTCCGATGGACAAATAAACTCAGCAGAATGCGGGATAAATATCGTGATAAGGCTTATTTTCGCTATTTTCCGGTCCGGATGTTCACCAAACCTTCCAAGCTTAGATCCCCTGTTAAGCGATGTTCATAACCGAAGAATTATGTTGTCCTGTCTGCAAAGGACCCCTGAGTCAGGATCAGGCGAATAGTGGCTGTGTTTGTAAGGATCATGGCCTGTTTCCCATACGTGATAACATCGTTTCATTTGCCGGCTCCGATGATTTCGATGAACATTGGCAGGATAATTATACCGAAGCGATCCCGGCAGCTAAAATAGCGGTGGCCAATGAGTTTTTAGCGCCGCTCCTGACCCATATGAATAAGGAGCGCGAGGGAATGAAAATACTTGACGGGGGTTGCGGCGACGGGATCCATTGCAAACTTTTGGAAGATCTTTTGAACCGGGACCAGATCTATTATGGGGTTGATATTTCCCAATCCGCGCTGATGGCCGCCCGAACCAGGATAGCCGGTGATCATACCCATTTTATCCAGGCCGATATCGGGAAGCTGCCCTTCCGGGATAGTTATTTTGATTGCAGCTTTTCATTCGGCGTCCTGGCTTATACCGACAACCCCTTCCATTCGTTTAAAGAATTGGTGAGAGTTACCAGGCCCGGTGGCATGATCGGGATATGGATCTATCCCAGGCAAAGCGGTCTTGGCGGAATGTTGTTTAATATCATCCGTTCATTTTGCCGGCTGACGGGTAAAGCGGGAACACAATTCCTGGCTAATTTGATCGTTCCTTTTCTGGGATTATTACCCACCCGGTCAAAAATGAGCCTGGCTAATTCCAGTTGGAAGCAGTGCAAAGAAATAGTGATGGTCAATATTGCACCCACACAGTTGTTTTTTCCGGAACAGTCGGAAATATTGGCCTGGTTTAAGCAAATGAATATCACCGTCGTTCACAATCCGGAAGATAATCTAATAACCCTTTGGGGGATCAAGCCATCCGATGAAGTCAATCATTAAACGGATCAGCAATGCGGTGCTTTCATTCAGTAGATCCGCCTATCTGGGGATGACCATCATCGCGCTCAGCCCGTTTACCCGTTTGCTGGATCGACTCCTGCCCAAACCGGCCAAAACCGGGAAAGATAAGCTACCGCCCTGTTTGATCATCGTGAGTCCGCCCCGGTCCGGCAGTACCATCATGTACCAGGTGCTGGTGCGGGCAATTCCCTGCGTGTATTATACCAACCTGCACGTATTGTTTCCCGATCATGCCTCTGTCTGGCTGCTGAAAAAGGATAAATTCGGCCAAAAACTCGGCGGATACAACAATTACTATGGCTACACTTCTTCCCTCAATGATGTAAATGAAGGGAATGAGATCTTTGAAAACTTATACCGGGATACCAGCGATCCGAACGAGATCAGGTCGAGGTTTATAAAATTTTTAAACACGCTCGACCCTGAAGGGAAAAGACCGGTGATCCTGAAGAACGTCAGGACTTTTGAACAAATGGAACTGCTGGCCAAAGCCGTACCCGAGGTAAAATTTTTACGGATCAGGCGTAACCTGGCGGATAATATACAGTCGGAGCTGCGGGCCTATTATGAAGCCGGAACTTTCCATCCCCTTCCTTCCAATCTATCCGGTATAGATTACCACCAGGATCCGGTGGATTTTGCAGTCAGGCAGATCCTGGAAATGCATGCCACCTTCGACCGGCTACGTTCCGCCATACCGGCAGATCGATGGATCGATTGGACCTATGAGGATTTTTGCGAACATACCGCTCCCATGATACGGGAACTGGCCCGGGATTTTTTAGGTGTCGACGAAAATGATCTCCGGCAAGAGGCCCTGGCGCAAACCCTGAAACCATCGACCCGGAGAAAGGTCAGTCCCGAAGAAGAAGATCAGATCAATAAAAAACTGGAGCAACTAAAACCGATTGAACAAAGTGACCCGGTATAAGATTCGATTAACAACCACAATCCACGATCTTGGGCATCGTTAAGCGACAAAGCATTAAAGGAACGGTCGTTTCTTATGGCGGGGTTTTGCTCGGGTATATCAACCTCTTATGGCTGTTCCCTTTTATCCTGGAACCGGAACAGATCGGATTGACAAGGGTATTTTATTCCATATCCTTCCTGTTTTATTCGGTCTCGCAACTGGGCACTTCCAACATCGCCATCAAATTCTTCCCCTATTTCAAAGACCGGGAAAAAAAGCATAAAGGTTTTTTCCTTTTCCTCATCCTTTATCCGCTGCTTGGATTCCTGATCGGATCTGCGCTATTCCTGTTATTGAAACAACAGATCATCGGCCGTTTTGAAGAAAATTCGCCTTTATTGGTCGAATATTTCTTTTACCTGATACCCCTGGCGCTTTTCATGATGTACCATGTCATCCTGGAATCCTATTGTGCATCCCTGATGCGGATAGCCATACCAAAGTTCATTAAAGAAGTTGTTATCCGGGTGATGACAGCTATGATCGTAGTCGCCTATTACCTGGATTGGATCGATTTCGATCAGTTCGTCGGCTGCTTTGTGGGTTTATATGGAGTGGCGGTATTGATACTTTTGTTTTACATCAAGAACCTGAAAAGCTTATTCCTACGTCCTGACTTTTCCTTTATCAAAACGCCTTTGCTCAAGCAGATGGTGGTCTATGGTTCATTCATGGTGTTAAGCGGCGCCGGAGGGATTATTGTCAGCCAGATCGATACGGTGATGCTGAGTGCATTAGCCGGATTGGATAAAACAGGTATCTATGCGATCGCCTTTTATATCGGCACCATAATCGAAATGCCCAAACGTTCAATTACCCGGATCATGGCGCCGGTAATAGCTGATGCGCATAAAAACAATGACCTGGCCAAGATCAGCCAGTTTTACTCGAAATCTTCCATCAACCAGTTGATCATCGGCGGGTTGCTATTTATCGGGATCTGGGCGAATGTGGATCATATTTTCGAGCTGATCCCTAATAGCGAGACCTACCGGATCGGGAAATATGTGGTATTATTTATCGGCCTGGCCAAGTTATGGATCATGGCCTGCGGGGTGAATAATGAGATCATTATTAATTCCAGGTATTATCGCTTCAACCTGTATGCCATCCTTTTTCTTGCCGTAATTACCATCATTACCAATTTGATCTTTATCCCGAGGTATGGGATCAATGGCGCTGCGATGGCCTCTTTACTATCTATTTTCCTGTTTAATACGATCAAACTGGTCTTTATTCACCTCAAATTCCGGATGCTTCCCTTTGACCGGCAAACCATGAAAGTGATAGGTATACTGTTGTTAACCTACGGGGTGGCCTGGTTATTACCGGCACTGGATAATGTATGGATCAATATCTTGCTCAAATCAGCCGTTATATTGGTGATCTATTCCGTAATGATCCTGGTGAGTAAGGTTTCCGAAGAAGTGGCGGAAATATTTCAGCAGCTTAAAAGTCGAATTTGATGCCCTGTGCCAGGGGTAATTCGGTACCGTAATTGATCGTATTCGTTTGCCGCCTCATATAAGCTTTCCAGGCGTCCGATCCTGATTCTCTGCCGCCTCCGGTTTCCTTTTCTCCGCCGAACGCGCCACCGATCTCTGCTCCGGAAGTACCGATGTTCACATTGGCAATCCCGCAATCCGAACCGGCATGAGATAGAAAGTTTTCCGTTTCCAGCAGATCATTGCTGAAAATGGCAGAGGATAAGCCCTGCGGAACGTTGTTATGGATGGCAATCGCTTCCTCCTGGTCACGATAGCTCATCAGGTAAACCAATGGAGCAAAGGTCTCTTCCTGGACGATAGACATATCCGGCCTGACCTCGGCAATACAGGGTTCCACATAACAGCCCGAAGTATATTCCTCCCCGCTAAGCACCTCGCCACCGTAAAGGATGGAACCCCCCTGTGCTTTAACTGCCTCGATCGCCCGGGTGAAATCTTCCACGGCGGCAGTGTCGATTAACGGTCCGACATGGTTTTCTTCATTCAGCGGGTTCCCGATCCGGAGTTGCTGGTAGGCGGCAAGCAGTTTGTTTTTGAAAGTATCATATATGCTTTCGTGTATGATCAACCGGCGGGTGCTGGTACACCGTTGCCCGGCAGTACCGATGGCACCGAAGACTACGGCTCTCAGCGCCATGTCCAGGTCGGCTTTTGCGGAGATGATAATGCCGTTATTACCGCCTAGTTCCAGGATCGTTTTACCGAGCCGTTCACCGACCATGCTGGCCACTCTTCTGCCCAATTTAACCGATCCGGTGGCGGAGATCAGGGGTATCCGCTTGTCTTGCAACATATGGTCGCCGATCTCGCTGGATTTTCCGATCACCATACTGGCCACACCTTCCGGTACATTGTTGGCTTTTAAGGTGTCTTGCAGGATGTTTTGTATCGCTACCGCACACAAGGGTACTTTAGAGGATGGTTTCAACAGGCAAACATCCCCGCAGATCCAGGCGATCGCTGCGTTCCATGACCATACGGCTACCGGGAAATTAAAAGCGGTAACAATACCGACAATTCCCAGGGGATGCCATTGTTCATACATACGATGGCTGACCCGTTCGGAGTGCATGGTCAGTCCGTACAACTGCCTGGATAGACCCACGGCAAAATCACAGATATCGATCATTTCCTGTACTTCACCGAGTCCTTCCTGGTAGCTCTTGCCCATTTCATAGGAAACCAAAGTTCCCAGGGCTTCTTTGTGCTTTCTTAAGGCTTCGCCGACTTGCCTCACGATCTCTCCACGCTTGGGAGCCGGAAGCAACCTCCAGGTTTTAAAGGCTTCCTGGGCCTGGCTGATCACCTTTTCGTAATCGGCTTTGCTGGCTGTCTGTACACTGGCGATCAATTCACCGTCGACCGGGGAATAGGATTCAATCAGGGAACCGCTGCCTTTCCAACTGTTGGTGCCGGTTGAAACGCCCGGGTTAACAGCTTCGATACCTAGTTCGTTCAGTATTTTTTTGATATCTATACGATTGTCTGTTGCTATCATGATGAATGTTTTTCAGCTTTGACGCAAAATTAGGAAATAAACCTAGACAAATAAGCCTCGAAAGTTGTTTATTTACACGTTTAAGACGATGGAGTGGACATGTCAGTTTTTAAGATTACATGCTAGTTATTAGTGTGTTTCTGCTTTTATCATTCGACCCCTAATTCTACATATTATCCAATACAGCTTTAGGTGATAAAACAGATTTTTGGTATTTTATTAACTTTGTAATAATAAAGAAATGTAACTTTTTGTTTTAAAACAAAAAAGGAAATGGAAAAGAGGGAGAAAATATCAGGATTAGCATTTTTTGCAGGTTTGCTATTTGGAATTGGTTTATTTGCATTGGATAGACAAAGGAGGAAAAGAAAATGGTACTTAGAAGATTGGGGAAATGACATTCCCCACGGTCCTCAAAAAGACAAAGAAAGAATAGTTAGTTATTGGAATAATATTTATAAAGATTATGAAAGATCCTTTAAAAAACTTTCAAAGGATATAAATGAATCCGTCTGAAAAACCCTCGCAGAATATTCATAAGGTCAGCATAACCAATCAAGAGATCTATGAAGGGCCAATCCCTGACCCTGAAACACTAGCTAAATTTGAGAGCATACAACCTGGATTTGCTGAGAGACTTTTATCGATGGCTGAGAAAGAACAATCAGCGAGGCACAAATTTACAGAGTCGATGATCGAGTTGGAAAAAGAAACTGCGAAAACTGAACTATTGAATTTTAAAAGGGGGCAAATACTAGCATTTTGTTCAGTAATTCTTATTGTTGGAATTTGTGCGTATGCATTCTATTTGGACTTTGGCAAAGAGGCAAGGGATATGGCTGTAGCCATTATTATTGGCCTTGCAGCAATTTTCATCACAGGAAGGGTAATTTACAAAGCCAAAAAAGAGCAAGCTAACTCACCTGAAAATACCGAGGACAATGAACCTTAAGTATTACATTTCTTAGAAAACTTAATATTTGTTCTAATTTAATACTCCTAATTTTTTCCTGAAAATCCAACATTTGTAATATCTTTGGGGCGCTCCTGCAATTGAAAATAACCTTGCATAGAATTCAAATGCGGCCATTCAGCTTCATCGCTTTACTGACCATTTTCCTGAGTTGTTGCCCCTTTTTTCTCGTATGGAGCGCCCACCAACCCGGAGCGTTTCAGTCTGGGCAGTTGTTTGTAAAAGTAAAGAAGGCTGACAAATTTAGCTTGCCCGTTTTTAAGGATGGCCAATTACCGGGGGCCGATAACAAGCCTTTTTCTTCCATCATCC
>JANQFB010000088.1 GCA_028278085.1 Chitinophagales bacterium | reverse complement strand
TTCAAATTCGATAGGTTCGACTGGAACGGCTCGAATGATCCCGACAAATGGGTGCTGACCTCGACCACCACTGCCTATTCGCCGAATGGAGATCTCCTGGAGGATAAAAATATCCTGGACATCCATAGTACGGCCCAATATGGCTATAATCAAACCCTGCCGGTACTGGTGGCGCAAAACGCCCCGCAAAACAGTGTCTCTTTCGAGGGATTTGAAAATGTATATGCGCACCCGGTTCAGGGATCCTATTTTGAGAACGGATTGCTGTTTTCCAATGGTACCGGTACCTTGGTTAATGAACCGGTGCATACCGGCTTTAAAGCTATCCGGCTCCACCAAGGCGGGCCATTCCTGGCGGGTAAGATCAACCATCCCAACCAGACCGGTGTAATGGAAGGCTACCTGTTCCGGGTTTGGATACAAACATCGGACAAGATGCCGCTTTCCACCGATCAACTGCAACTGAATTACCGCCTGGAAGGACAAACCAACCCTCCACCCCAGGACCTGAAATCTGCCGATCTGCAATTGTTAGCCATGGCCGGAGAATGGTCCTTGTATGAAGCGATGATCACTGATCTGAATTTCACCGCCTCAGCCCCCATCGAGTTTTACCTGGAAAAAGACCATCCCGGCGTCGAGGTTTATATCGATGACGCCCGGATCCAGCCTTTGTCGTCCGAAATGGTTTGCTATGTCTATGACAAGGTGCAACGATTAACAGCAGTGCTCGATGACCAGCATTTTGCCATGATCTATGAGTACAATGCCGAAGGGGTGCTGGTCCGGAAACTAAAAGAAACGGTGAAAGGGATCAAAACGATCTCGGAAACGCAATATAACACCAAAGGTAGCACCCGGGGATTATGATCCGATCGATCTTTATATCAGGGCTTTTGATCCTGGCAGGAGCTGTTTCTGCGGCTGATCCCTGCCATGAGGAACTGGACAAAGTGATCCGGTATTACCAGGAGCATTATGCCAAAGCGGTGATCTATATCAAGTTAACCACTTCAACGGAAGAAAATGGTGCGTCCAATCATCCGCTGACCACTGAGATCTGGCGAAACGGGGATTATATGAAATACCGGAACCCCTACCTGACGGTCTTCCAGGATGGGGAACATGTGGTGGTTATCGCTCCTGATGAGCAAAACATCCTGATCAGAAGGCACGCACCGGCCGGGAACATCAAAGATCCCTGGGCAAACGTATCTCCTGCGGCACAGATCGACAGCCTGGAACAACTGGCTGAAACCATGACCTGTGATATCGATAACCAAACCGGCATTCTTAACCTGTATTTCCCTGACCGTGTTAAAGGAAAACCTAATACACTAAAGGAGATCCGGCTGGAATACAATTTAAGCAGCGGGGCTATGAAAAAAGGGGTCTATACCTACGGCAATGGTGAAAAAACTAAAAAAGACATTTATCAATATGACGCCTTTAGCCATGATTTTGATAAAAGCGAGATCAGCCGTCCTGCGGTTTCTCAAGTCATGACCGGCCAGGCATTGAAAAAAACCTATGAAAAATATACCATAACGGATCTGCGGTAAAAGTCCTCCTAACCCAGTGTCCCCCGCCAACTGGCGGGGTGACACTGGGAAGAAGGTCGACTGGCGGGGTGACACTGGGAAGAAGGTCGTTAGCTTTCCTGGCTTATTCAGGGTCACCTGCCAATTGGCGAGGACCCTGAGTAATAACCAGGCCAAATACAATAGACACGTTATTTCCTGGCTTACTCAGGGTCACCCGCCAATTGGTGGGGACCCTGAGTAATAGCCAGGCCAAATACAATAGATACGTTATTCAATTACTGAGCACTTATGCAACACCTAAAAAAACACCTGTGTTTGATCGGATTGGTGATCGTGATGATCACCCCCGGCCTCCGGGCACAAGCCCCGGATTATCTGTATGATGATCTGCTGACTTCCCTGAACACCTCTGCCACGCTGAACAATGGTACTTCCTGCTGCCCGGTGGAGGTGATCGATCAGAGCCTCCAGCAAAAAAACATCCGCCGCCGGCTGCTGCAGGCCAACCTGCACCTGGGAAACCCCTATCCCCTGGGACAACTGGACTGGGATGCACAGCTTGACGTCGAGTTCCGGGCACTGGATGGTACAGGTCTGGTTTTACAAACCTGGGCCACCTCCTTTCATATCATGGATCATACCGCTGCAGGACCTGCTAAAGTCGAAGAAAGCTTTTTTATCGATTATACCGGTATTACAGGTATCGTAAGCTTCGATGCCGTGGTAACCGGTTTGCAGATCACCGGTACTGAAGCCCTGTCTGCGCAAAAAAATATCCGTTTGTCGATCAGCTTTCCCGATGATATCGGCTATAGCCTGGTGGATGCCCAGGATAATGAGATCCTGTTGAATGTCAACGATCAGTTGGTCAAACCCCGCTTTTGCCAGCCCAATGACCCTTCCACCGGCGTTTGTATGCTTTCCTTTATCTGGGAGCCCCCTGCCGGCACCTTCTTTTCCCATTATGACCTGGATATCTTAAAAGTAGAGCCACGCATCGATCCTTCCAGTGGTACCATCATCGTTACCGGCGACTGGCGCAAGGCCTCCACCATCGAAGTTCTTGTCCGGGAGAATGAGGACCCCGAGTACACCATGACCCTGGCCGAAGGTACCGGGTATTATATGTGGCGCGTGCGACCCATGGGCACCTTTTTCGATGGCGATCGCGGCCATCCCAAAAACTACGGCACCTGGACCGTGGATGAGCCTACCACCGATTTCCTATCCCATGGTTTTAGTTTAACGGCCTCCGGCAACCAGGTCGATTATTCCAATGTTTCAAACGCCCCTTATCTTTTAAATCCCAACAACCCCATCTTCGGTTCTATCTTTTATTTCGAGCAATTCGATGATTCCCTGAACTGGATATACTCTAAAGTTTTGACCGAGGGCTCGCGCCAGGCCGAGACCATGACCTATGCCAATGGATTAAACCAGGTCCGACAAACACAAACCAAACTCTTTTCCCAAAACCAGGTTCTGGGTACCCAGACCGTTTATGACTTCAGTGGCCGGCCAGCCTTACAAACCCTGCCGGCTCCCATGAACCTGGCGCCGATCGACAATACCCGTATCCATTTCCGGTCTGATTTCTTTACCAATGACGGACAGCTCAAAGCCTTCAGCGCCGCTGATTTCGATACCGACCAGTTTTTAAATGCTCCCAACATCGATTCCACCTTCCTCACCCCGGCCTCGGCCTATTATGCTCATCATAATTCGGGTACCGGGTTAATGGCGTCCTATGTTCCTGCTGCAGGTGGCTATCCTTTCACCCGTACCCGGTACTACAACGATGCCACCGGGCGGGTATTCATGCAAGGGGGCGCCGGGTCCATCATGCGCCTGCGTGATGAAGAAGACCCCTTGAACCGTAGCGTCAAAACCTTTTATGGCGGATGCTCACAAATGGAGCTGGATCGTGTATTCGGCAATGAAGCACCCGTGGATACCAGCGTCTACAAAGTCATCACCTTCGATCCCAATGATATCCCTTCAGTAAGCTATATCGCCAAAGGCGGACAGGTACTGGCCACAGCCCTGATCGATAAATGGACCGGTGGCGCTCCTGAAAACATGGACAGCGTCGGTAATGAAGCATCCTTTGTCGTTAAAGATTATCTCCCCAAAGGTCTTCCCTTGGATTTTGTATCCCTTACCCAAAAAACCCTGGTCGTCGAACAGGATAAAAACATTTCACTGGATTATTGGATCCTGCCTTCGAGCTTTAATTTCTACTGTGAGCATGATCCCGTCAACGGCCCGGATAATGATTGTACCCAATGCAGCAACATCTGCTATACCTGCGATTATCATGTAGAGATCGATATCAGCTACCCTCTGGATCCTGAAAATGCCTTCCGCAATATTACCCTGGGCTTTCACATCGCCCCCGAAGAATTACTGGATTGCCTCAACAGTGGGGATACCATATTTTTAGCCGATAAAGCCGGGGAGATCGTTCTTTCCGGCCCCGGGTCCGGGAATTTCCCCGACATCCTCAATGGCAACCTGACACTCGGGCCCGGTACCTATAACCTTGAAAAACGCGTATCGGTCAATAACCTCATGCCCGATCCGGTTCAAACATACCTCGAGTCTTATATCGGGCAGTTGAAGCAAAATGCCGGTTTGTGGACTGCTGAGCAGAACTGCTGCGGGCCGTTTGTCATCGATTCCTTTAATTGTGACCCGGTTACCCCTTTTCCCTGTGAGGTTACCTATGAGGCCGGTACCGGTAGAGCCTCTGCTCCTGGTTTTGCCCAGCACCTCTTCGATACCTATGTCATCCCTGAAAAAACCGATACCCTTGAAAGTGGCATTGCCTACAGCCAGTTTATGCTCGATACCCTCGGCAAACAACTCATCAGCGATACCACCACAACGATCCTCACCATCACAGAAGACCTCCTTTCTCCTCCTTATAACTACACCTGTGAGCAGATCGAAGCCTGTTTTGCCGTGATGTTTGGCATGCTCGAGCGCAATATCGCAGCTATCGATGCAGGATTTTCTCCCAGTGATCCGGTAGCCACCGCTTCGATGAGCCAGCTCCCCGGTAGCTATGATCCTAACCTGGACCTGCTTGCCGCTGTCTTCGATTGCCTGGATTATGAACCCCCGGTGCCAGGGCTTTGTGCCACCCATTTCCGGGGCACGCGATTCGACCGGCAGGCCCGGGAAAACATTCAAAACCTGTTGGTATTCAACACCACACAAACCAACTTTTTTAATCTCCATCAAAACCAGGTCTTCAGCACCCATATCAAAGGCTTCATCACACCGGGGGCCACCATGGATTATCACTTCAGCGCCACTGCCGTTTCCGGCGACCGCGTGCGGATATTCATCGACGGATCGCAAGTGTTTAATGCCATTTTTACGGTAAACACACAGCTAACCTCCAGTCAATCCATCAACCTTGCCGGTGGACAAAAATATTTTATCGAGGTGCAGTACCAGCACCTGGATCCAATACAAATACCTGAGCTGATCATCGGGTGGAAGGATGACGATCTAAGCCCCACCTTCAGTGAAACACCCATTTCATCCGCCATGCTGGAACCGGTCTGCGGGGATCCCTGTAACCGGTTAGTTGATTTTACCTCCTCCCCGGGCGCAGGAGCAGCGGACATCCTTTTTGTCGCCACTCCGGATAATACCTCTCCCCTGCCGGCCCCGGGAACTCCGGAAAGAACACAACTCGAGAAAAACAAGATCTGCCTCGACCTTTTTGCCGGTATCCCTGGTCTATCCGATACCCAAAAAGCCCGCAATATCTGTACCTGTATCTCCTCGGACCAGGGTGGCACCAACATCCTGGATTCCCTGCCCCTGACCTATGATGTACCTCAACTGGCCATCGATCAATGTGTAGACCAGTGTGAACAAAAGCGGCTGTTCTTTGAAACCGCCATCCACAATTTCGTGGAGCAGTACAATTTCTCCAGGCAGGTTTTCAATCCTTTAGACACCCTTCTGTGGATGAGCTTTCAAGAGATTATCTCTTCGATCGATCCCGGCGCTACCCTGGATATAAACTGTTATATCGACGCCATGGTAGAGCAATGCCGCAGTCAATGTACCGGTATCGACATCGATATAGACAAAGTGGCCCTGGATGCAGAGATCATGGCCCTGATCGCTAATCCCGGTGCCTCCACACCTCTTTTGGATATGCTGCAGGATCCCGCATTCCAGGCTGCCGTGGATTCACAGCAACGCCTTTTCGAACAGGCTATGCTGTGGGATCTTGAATTCGCCCCCTTTAAGGTTAACGGTTATTCGGCCTTCAGTACTACCACACAGATGCAGCAAGAGATCATCACCTTCCTCAACCAGGCCTTTGCACGCATGCTCAACCAACGCATCGACAACCATACTATCGGCGCTCCGTCCCCAGGCCCATTCGATGATAAGATCGTCCTGGAAAACGGCGGTATTTCCATTCCTGCATCGGCCTACTACAACCAGGCCTGGGAGCTTTTCACCCTTGAAGATAGCCTCAATAACAAAGGCTATTATGTGGCCGTCGTCGCTAATGTGATCCGGAACTCCACCGACCCGGCTTTGATGAATGACGATGAGGTCCTGCAACTGAATTTTTCGGTGTGGTGCGCTGATGCCAGTGGCGTTCCCGGAACAGATACCCTCGCCTTATGGGCCCTTAATCCACCTACCGACTGTGATTATTTCAACACACAGGCCGGTATTCCCGCTGCTCCCGACCAGGACTTTGTCCGCTTCTTCTTCGATGAGGATGGCTATCTATATGCCGATCCGCTGGGTGCCTATTGCGCCGATGCCCAAAGGGGTCTTCATGTACGACTGGATGAAAAAGTGGCTTTATTCGACCTTGAGATCGACCATACCGGCAATACCGGTCAATTCATGATCCTGGAGATCGAACAACCCGGTAACAATACCTTTTACCTCTTCGATCAATCGGTGCTTTGGGATACCGATGCCGATCAGACCGCCATCGGGCTGGCGGATGCCATCAATGACAACAGCCTTCAAACCGGGTTTTCCGCAACAGTGGCCACCGATGTGCTTACCATTTCCGCCAATGCTCATACTGCGGCAGCATTAGACAGCTTTTCCCTCATCGTCCACGGCGATATCCCTCATACCCTGACCGATGTTGCTGCTACAGGTCAACCCCTAGTATCCAGGATCTTTGAAGAATGTAGCGGGATTACTCCGGTTTACGACCAGGATTGTCCTTATGGATTTACACCACTTGAAAATGATGTGGACTTCGAAAACAACAATGATGATATCGAGTCCATGTTCGACACGCTTATCCAATTTTACGGATCAGCCATCCGCAAGATCCTCCTCAGCCGGGATGCGGACATCGATAATAAGCGATACATTGTTCGGGAATCGACTATCGTAAATTTCAATGGACTGGATCTTACCGCCTCCGTACGAGCCATCTATGGCCAGGACCTGAACGACTTTACCTATAAACTATCCGAGTTGCAGATCAGTCTTAGTCCTCCACAGCAGTGCGAAAACGTTTCCGCTGTCTTTGCCATGACCTTTGGGGATCTAACCCCCAATGAACTGTTCCCCCAGCATAATAATCCCAATAGCCTTATGGCTGGTTTTCTCCAGGATCTTTTTGAATTTTCCTATGATAACGATTATTTCCGGATCGCCTGGAATGACGCCCTGATCAATACTACTATCCTCTCTTTTGACGGTAACCTGCAGTACAAAAAATTTACCGATCCTGGTTTTACCACTGAAAGCAATTCTCCGCTCGGAAATACCACCAAAGACGCACTTTTCCCGAATTGTGATCCCTCTCCATCCTGCAAAGCCTGCATCCGCTGGAGCGAACCCCGACCCGTGGAAGCCGGATCCCGATCACCCCAGATCCCCACTTGTGAAGACCTGCTGGCCGATTACATCAACAACCAAACTGCCACCCTGCTGGATAACTGCCTGACCCAAAAGATCGAGGAGTTGGAAGCCAATTATGAACAAAGCTGTCTGCAGCATATCGATGACCGGCTTTCCCTGTCCTATGATCTCGGTTATCATCACTACACCCTTTATTACTACGACCGGGCCAATAACCTCATCCAAACTATTCCACCACAGGGCGTGGATACGCTGGATGTCGCCGAGCAAGCCCAGGTGACCGCTTACCGGGAAGGTACGGGAACTGCCGTTTTCCCCGACCACCGCATGGCTACTACCTATGCGTATAACAGTATCAAGCAGCTCATCCGCCAAAACACCCCTGACGGTGGTATCACCCGGTTCTGGTACAATGCCGCCGGGCAGTTAGTGTTAAGCCAGGATGCCGCACAAGCTGTCTATCTTGATCCTTTTGACCAACCTGCTCCACGATTCTCCTATACCCGCTATGATAACCTCGGACGTATTATCGAAGTCGGTGAACTTGCCGATTATAGCCCTACATACAGCGATCCTCTTGAGCAGATCAACACCGATCTCTGGCAAAACCCCGATTTTCCCCATGACCAGCCCGGTACCACTACCTTCCAGCAAGTCTATACCCAATATACAACACCTGCTGCCGGCATCACCTGTAATGGCCAGGCCCAGCAACACCTGCGCAACCGCGTTTCCAAGACCTGGACGGAGGATGGATTTGTCACCTATTACAGCTATGACCCACACGGCAATGTTCAGTGGCTCGTCCAGGAACTACCCGATATCGGCCGCAAAACCATCCGCTATGAATATGACCTTGTTTCCGGGAACATCAAACAGGTTTTTTACCAGGAGGGCACCCCCGAGCAGTTCATCCACCGATACCAGTATGATGAAGACAACCGCATCACCGCCGTATTTACTTCTGTTGACAGCCTGCAATGGGAATGTGAAGCCCGGTACGAATATTACCTCCACGGCCCCCTTGGGCGCATGGCCATTGGCGAGGACAGCCTGCAAGGGATCGATTATACCTATACCATAGAAGGATATCTAAAAGCTATTAACCACCCTGCCCTGGAGGTGGATCTCGATCCCGGAAGAGATTCTTCCGGGACCTTATTCGTCCGCGATGAATTTGGTATGGAGCTGGGGTACTATAAAGGTGATTACACCCGCGGGGGGACTTTGATCGGAGCCTCCAACCCAGCCAACCCTTATAACCTGGGTGTGCTCACCGCTTCGGCCAACAGCCTCTACAACGGCAATATCTCCTTCTGGATGAGCCATACCCGCTCCGGGCAGCAGCCCGATGGACTGGATTCTCTTAGGCTCACCATGAGGGCCTTCCGCTATGACAAGCTCAATCGCCTGCGATATGCCGATTTTATGCATTTTCAAAACAGCGCCTGGGATCACCAAAATGGCGGCAGCGGCGATAACCGCTATGATGAGGCCTTCAGCTATGATGCCAACGGCAATATCACTTCCCTGAGGCGTCATGGCAGCAATCTTGTCGTCAGCGGACAGCATAACAGCCAGGCGGGGACTCTTTTGATGGATCAACTCTCCTACAATTACAACGCCATGGGCCTGGACAACCGACTGCGATGGGTCGATGATGCCGTCGGTTCTTTCACCAGCGACCTGGATGACCAGGATACCGATAACTATATCTATGATGAGGAAGGCAACCTGGTATTCGATGAGCGTGAAAAGATCTCTATCAAATGGAATCTTATTAACAAAGTCGATACCGTATTTAAATACACTGATGCGGCTCAAACACAACTCGATCAGGCCATTCACTTCGACTATGATGCAACCGGCAACCGTGCGCTGAAAAGGATCTTTATTCCCGATGGATCAGGGGGGTTGATCTGTGAGACCACCACCTACTATCTCCGCGATGCCTCAGGCAATATCATGGCCATTTATACCAAAGAATACGATCAAACCAAAAACGAGACCTTTTTCCGCCTGAAAGAAATGCCCATCTATGGCTCCTCGCGG